>NZ_JAUBRA010000066.1:0-39353 GCF_036701555.1 Microcoleus sp. Pol10D4 | reverse complement strand
CTTCCTTCTTCCTTCTTCCTTCTTCCTTCTTCCTTCTTCCTTCTTCCTTCTTCCTTCTTCCTTCTTCCTTCTTCCTTTCCTCAATCAATCTCAAATTACGCACTAACAAATGGCTCGTTATTCTCGACTGCAAAAACTCGGCTCTTATATGCGCCCGCACTGGAAACCGACATTCTGGGGCATTTTTTCGCTGTTAATTGTCAATGCTGTGGGCGTTTACATTCCCCTGCTGATTCGGAATTCAGTTGACACTCTCCAAGTGGCGACAAAATTTGACGAAGTTTTCAACTTCGTGGCACTAATTCTGATTCTCGCCTCAATTATGTGGGTAATTCGGATGGTGTCGCGGATTCTGCTGTTTGGCGTGGGGCGTCAAGTAGAATTTGACCTCAAACAGCAAATTTTTAACCATTTATTAACATTAGAACCGTCTTATTTTGCCGCTAATACGGTAGGGGATTTAATTAACCGCGCTACTTCCGATTTGGACAATATTCGGCGCTTGGTGGGGTTTGCGGTGCTGAGTTTGGCGAATACGGCATTTGCCTATGCTTTGACTTTACCGGTGATGCTGGGGATTAATGTAAAGCTGACACTGTTTGCGATCGCCGTTTACCCTTTAATGTTAGTTTTGGTGCAGTTATTTAGCGACAAACTTCGCATCCAACAGTTAGCCGTGCAAGAGGAATTGTCGGCGATGAGCGATTTGATTCAGGAGGATATGAGCGGGATTTCCGTAATTAAAATCTACGCTCAAGAAGAGAACGAACGCCGAGCTTTTCGCAATTCCAACGCACAGTTGCTATCAGCAAATTTGGAATTAGCAAAAACTAGAAACTTTATTTTTCCGCTGCTGGGCGGTTTGGCAAGTATCAGTTTGTTGGTGCTGCTTTCTGCTGGTGGCGGGGCAATTGCTAATGGTCAAATTAGTATTGGCGATTTTGTGGCGTTGCTGATTTATGTCGAGCGTTTGGTGTTTCCGACGGCGCTGTTGGGTTTCACCATTACTGCTTACCAGCGGGGAGAAGTGAGTGTCGATCGCATCGAATCAATTCTGACTGTGGAACCGCAAATTAAGGATGCTCCCGATGCAGTTGAACTTGCAACTCCAGTCAAAGGCGAAATTGCGGCTCGCCATCTAAATTATACTTATCCGGGCGCTAAGACACCCGCGCTTAAAAATGTTGATTTTACCATAAAACCGGGAGAAACTGTCGCAGTTGTTGGGGCGATCGGGTCGGGAAAATCAACTTTAGCTAATGCACTGCCACGCTTGCTAGATATCGATCCGGGCGAGTTATTTGTAGACGGACAGGATATTACCAAGGTAAAATTGACCGAATTGCGCGGGGCGATCGCCTACGTTCCGCAAGAAAGTTTTCTGTTCGGCACTACCATCAAGAATAACATCCGCTACGGAAACCCTTTAGCGGAACAGCCGCAGATTGAAGCTGCGGCAAAACAAGCGCAAATTCACGCCGAAATCCTCAACTTTCCGCAGCAGTACAAAACAGTTGTCGGCGAGCGCGGCATTACTTTATCCGGCGGACAGCGGCAGCGGACTGCACTTGCTCGCGCTTTGTTAGTTGACGCCCCGGTGTTAATTTTGGATGACGCTCTTTCTAGCGTTGACAATCAAACTGCTACCGACATTTTGCGAAACTTGGCAACGGGAACCGATCGCAAAACGGTAATTTTTATCTCGCATCAAATGTCAGCGGCGGCTAGTGCCGATCGCATTTTTGTGATGGAGAGAGGAGAAATAGTTCAGAGTGGCACTCACCTTGAATTGGTAGGCCAACCAGGGCTTTATCAGTATTTGTGGAACCAGCAAAAATTAGAGGAATTGCTGCATTGAAAAGTGACAGATACTTTGAGTCATCTATACTTAGACCCTAGATAAGTAGGCTGGTGCAAATAAACTGGTCACGAGGAGGGAGGGTTTTGTCAGAATAAACTGGCTGCTAGTATAGCTCACGGTTAAACCAGCCCTATCCATCTAATGTTTATTTGTAACCACCTACTTAACCAGGAAAGTTAGGGTTGAAAATTATTCCACTAACTGCCTTCCTAATCATAGGATTTGGTGCTAAAAAAGCAACCAAATTTATTGCCACCGAGTTTAATTAACTACATTACTCAATGGGATTTCTTGTTGTTGTTGCAATAATTTAATCGATTGCAGACTATCTGAAGCAGCATCCCAAAGAATGAATTTGAAGCAGTCAGGAATATCGCGAATTGTCAGGGCTTTTGAATTAGCCAGCAGGTGAATATTAGCATTGTGACAGGCCTGAAGATTATAGTTAGGTATTCGCTCAGAGAGATGATGAATATTGTGGTAAGCAATATCAGCAGAAAACCAATTGAGAAGATTTGGTAATTTTAGGTAACTACTGCCTTCAATTGCGCCAAGAAGATAGTCCCAACCCTCAGCTTTATGAGCGTAGGAACCATCAAAATTATGCTGAACAAAGAAAATACAGATAAATATCGCTGCTGAACAGGTCATGACAATTGAGTAAACACTCCAGAAAAAGCCAAACCCCAGTAAGTTGCTCAGATAAATCCAGCTACCAATAACACAAATATTGTTGAACAGTAAATCCCAAAACTCAGCCGTCGTATACCAATGTTTGGATTTATAAGAAGCAATAATTGCAGATAAACCCATGCCAAAATCTTGATTGAGACAAGCAAAAATATGTCGGATAAAACCAGTAATTCCCAAAATTAGCGCGAGTCTTGGCTTAATAATTAGATAGAAAAAACCACCGGGAAACAGCATCAATGGGTGTCTGAGTAACTGATATATTTTTTGACTAAATGGACTTAGCGCCGCAAATTTTTCGGTGGATATCAACGCCGAAGGGCCTCGGTACATATCCCAATTACCATTATGTTTGTGGTGATAAGCGTGTCCCCTCGACCAGGGGTATTGAGGAATCGCATTGATGATACCTAGCAGAAAACCCATAATGCGATTGACTTTTTTGGAACTAAAAAGAGAATAGTGTCCGCAATCGTGCATCAAAGAAAAACAACGTCCTGAAAAAAGTGTCATCAACACCATTATCGGCGGCAGCAGGAATACAGAAATGGCAGCAGCTTTAAAGGCTAAAAACCATAAGAATGTATAAGGAACCACTGTATTGAGTATTTGGCAAGTAGCTTTCAAATTGTTGCTCTTCATATAAGGAGCTAGCACAAAATCCGACTTTTTGATCGCGTTTTTCATTCAGTATGTCTATGGTGTGTGGATAAGTGCTTCGCTTACCATCAGGATAGGATGGGTATTTTTGGCATTGTTTTATTGCAGGTAATTGGGTTAATTGCGGTTAAAATTTGACCCATACTTTACAAAATTGCTGATAATATTTAGTTCATTAGCTCCTCGTTTGGATGGTTTCGCCAAGCTGAAGCTCATCCCAGCGTTGACGTATTTAATCATAACAAATTGCTGGAGTAATTTCTAATAGTTGCAGCAAATTGATTTCTATTTTATCCTTACCTGTTAGGAGAATAATAAGTTATTTGGTGTGATTTTAGGTTGCCATGATATTAAGCAAATATGAGATAGGGATGGTTCTATTAACCGTCATTGCAGATGAGCATCTTTGCTCGACAATTCAGTTAGGAATGGTAAGTGATGCGGAACCGTATCAACCTGCAAATTCACAGGTGTATTGATAGGCAGATTTACATGAGAAATCACCAGGCATCAACCAGGCATGAAAAATCAATTTCAAGCAGTGTATTCAATGGTTAGCATATTTTGGTGAATGAACAGATTCTGTCAATACCCAAAGCTACCTTGCCGCTTGTTATCTTCAACTCGCATTGGTTTCTTGCTGTCGCACTGTAGCAGACTTTACCATATTTTTCAGCGCGGGAACAGTCTGCAATAAAGCATCTGTCTCTAATTTCCCAGTAAAAAATGCTTTCAGGGCTTTCTTTATTTCCCGGTTGTTACCAATCCGAGGATATTCCCATGTCTCAGCGAGAATCGTCATAACTCAACTTTGTTGGCCGAAAAAACTGTGAAGCCTGTCAGCCGCCGAACAAATTGCTGCACCGGAAGGCATTAATATGATTGTTGGTTGCACGATCGCCATTCGGTGATGTATGCCACTATTTTGGCTTGCATAGTCGGTGGCACACTTTACCGTACCGGGTTCTACCCCAACTCGATCGCAGGTTCAAAAGTTGGGCTACTCGCGAAAACTTTTTATTGGCTGGCTATAGGGGCGATCGACAAACAGCCCGCCCCGGAAACCAAAGCTGACACAACATCCGAAACAGCAGAGGATTTTGGCTAAACTCCTTGAGAAGAGAATTTGAGGGGCGATCGCAATTGCCTGCGTTTTTTGTGCTCGGAGATAGCTCGGATTTGCTACAATCTAATCGCACACGCGACTAGAAATGGGTTATGACCGAACTATTAGATGAGACGCTTTCTATTGAAATGGCCGCTCGCATCAAAAGCAACCGTAAAAACTGCTTTGACAACGCCTGTAAAGCAGCGTTAGCCACCGAGGGCGCGATTTATGTTCAAGGCTTTTTAGCCGTGCCGGGAGTGCCATATAAACCCATCGAGTATAGCTGGATTGAACTCGACGAGCGAATTGTTGACCCAACATTTCCCCATCTCGGTTTCATCGCTCAAGACATTCATTACTTCCCAGTCCAGCGCTTCAGTGTCAAGAAACTCAAAGCAATCCTAGAAGAATCAAAAGAAGATTATCCTGAAGACGACCCGCTGCCAATTTACGGTAATCAACCTTATGAATATTACGGCGATTTGATGTTAGGCGGTAGCGATTACCAAAATGCTTACGATTTGGCTGCCGCTAAATGCAGGGAATTAAACCAACCCAAAAAGCAGGATGCCAACTAATTCAATATTTACCAAAAAATGGTTGGATGCGCCTATTATAGCAGTAAGGTACGCTGCACCCTACGTATAGAGGTTCAAGTACGTGCTGAAGCTTCAAACCTCGAATAATGAAAAGCAGCCAATAACGGATCTAACTTTTGCTCCCACATCAAATCAGCCAATAATTTAGCCGTCACCGGAGCCAACAAAATGCCGTTGCGGTAATGCCCCGTAGCCCATGTCAAATTCTCCCAAGCACTAGCACCTAAAATCGGCAATTCATCAGGAGTAGCCGGCCGAAATCCCCACCAAAACTCCAGAATCGGATAATTTTGTAATTCGGGATATAACTTAATGGCTCCTGCTAGCAAGCTTTGCATTCCTGCAGGCGTATTTCCCGGCGTGAAATCCACATTTTCGCTAGTTGCGCCAATAATAATTCTGCCATCTTGACGCGGCACAATATAAATGCCAGTCCCGAATAGAACGGTTTGCAGGGGCTGGATAACTCCACAATCTTCTGGTACACATACTGACAGCATTTGTCCCTTTCTTGGAAAAACAGGAACATTCAATAACTGCTCCGACCAAGCACCTGCAGCCAAAACATAACGGTCTGCTTGCAATTTTCCTGCTGTTGTTTCAATGCCAACAACTCGGTTTCCTTGCCGAATAATTTCTCCTGCATTGCCTTGAATAATCTCAATCTGCAATTCTTTAGTTACGGTCTGAAGTGTCCGAAATAAAGCGCGGTTGTCAACTTGAGCGTCGTCAGGATACCACCAACCGCCAATTACTTCTTGACCTAATCCAAACTGGTGCTGTCGAACAGTATCTCTGTCCAACCATTGATAATTAAGGTTTGACGAAAACGGCTTTTCTTGAGGCTCATTTTGACAAACTGGTGCGAGAATTCCCGATCGCCAATATCCCGTTTTCAATCCGGTAATATCTTCTAGCCGTTCCACCCAGGCAGGATACAGTGCGCGGCTTTGCAAGCACAAATCCAGCATCGGACTGGGGGGAATTCGTTCGGCTTGCGGGGCCAGCATTCCAGCAGCAGCCCGGGCCGTCGGTTGTTTAGAATCGGCGGTGATAACCGCGACAGATGCGCCTCGCAATTTCAGTTCTACTGCTAGCGAAAGACCAATTATTCCGCCGCCAATAATCAGAATATCTTTAGATGAATTCATTAACTTTTATATGGACTTTCTGGCTTTTTTGACCTCTCAGGTTTCTTTATGGTAAGGTGCCCCGTGTGCACCTTACAGTTAGAATTCTTGCACAAGTCTTACAGATTATCTGGCAAGGCGATCGTCCTCTCTGCCTTCCTTAACAAAAAATCTATGCTTGGGGTTTCCAGACAGTTTCAGAACCTTGACCCCAGAAACCGTCATATTTTGTCACCTTAATATCGCCTAAAACCTTGGTTTGGCAGGACAAACGGCGATTGGAGGCGGGAGAATGGGGAGGAACCGAAAGTCGGGCTTTTTCGCGCCACTGGGGCTCGGAAACTTCGCCCTCGACGGTGACGGCGCAGGTGCCGCAAGTGCCGAGGCCGTGGCAGTTGATGACTTTGGCGTTGCCGTTGTAGAGATCGATGCCGTTTTTGAGCAATACTTCACGGAGATTCGCTCCGCGATCGCACTCAAATGTTTTTCCTTGCGCTTGTACCTTGACCACAGCAATTTACCCCAGTTAGATTTATGTTAATTTTCCTATATATTATCGCATTAAATTCCAATAAATTCATCTAATATGGTAACTGATATATTACCAATTTCTTGATCGCAATTTCCCATGACAAATCGGCTCTGGATCTACGATACCACGCTGCGAGACGGTGCTCAGTGCGAGGGACTATCCTTATCTCTCGAAGACAAACTGCGAATTGCTCGACAGTTAGACAGTTTAGGAATTCCCTTTATTGAAGGCGGCTGGCCGGGGGCTAATCCTAAAGACGTACAATTTTTTTGGCGTCTCAAAGAACAGCCGCTAACTCAAGCAGAAGTTGTAGCTTTTTGTTCGACTAGGCGGCCGGGAACTACGGCAGCTAATGATGAAATGTTGCAGGCTATTTTGTCCGCCGGTACTCGCTGGGTGACGCTGTTTGGCAAGTCGTGGGATTTGCACGTTATTGAAAGTTTGAAGACAACGCTAGAAGAAAATCTGGCGATGATTCGAGATACAATTGAATATTTGCGGAGTCAGGGAAGGCGCGTCATTTACGATGCCGAACACTGGTTTGACGGCTACAAACACAATCGAGATTATGCTATTAAAACTTTAGAAGTAGCCGCCGATGCCGGTGCAGAATGGCTAGTGCTTTGCGATACTAACGGCGGTACTTTACCTCATGAAGTCAGTCAGGTTGTTCGCGATGTTTTAGAAGCTTTAGGAACTAATCGCGAAAAATCTTTACAATTAGGAATTCACACTCACAACGACTCGGGAGTTGCGGTTGCTAATGCTTTGGCTGCTGTGCGGGAAGGAGTGAGGATGGTACAGGGAACTATTAACGGTTACGGCGAACGCTGCGGAAATGCCGATTTATGTTCCTTAATTCCTAATTTTCAGCTAAAGTTGGGTCAGAATTGCATTGAAGACGAGCAATTAGTTAGATTAACTCAAGTAAGTCGCTCGATTAGTGAAATTGTCAATCTTGCTCCCGATGATCATGCTCCTTTTGTCGGCCTTTCGGCTTTTGCTCACAAAGGCGGAATCCACGTATCGGCTGTTGAGAAAAATCCGTTAACTTACGAACATTTGGAACCGGAAAAAATTGGCAACAGGCGGCGAATTGTGATTTCGGATCAAGCGGGTTTGAGCAATGTCTTAGCGAAGGCGCGCACTTTTGGCATGGAGCTCGATCGCAAAAATCCTGCTTGCCGCCAAATTTTGGAAAAATTGAAAGATTTGGAAAGTCAGGGATATCAATTTGAGGGTGCAGAAGCTTCTTTTGAATTGTTAATGCGAGAGGCTTTGGGAAAGCGCAAGCATTTATTTGAAATCAAAGGTTTTCAAGTTCACTGCGATAAAGGTAGGGAGGAAACAGTTAATTCTTTAGCAACGGTGAAGGTGACTGTTAACGGTCAAGATATTCTGGAATGCGCGGAAGGAAACGGGCCTGTTTCGGCACTTGATGCGGCTTTGCGGAAGGCTTTGCGGAATTTTTATCCGGCAATTACTGATTTTAACTTAACAGATTATAAGGTGCGGATTCTGGACGGATGTGCGGGAACTTCTGCTAAAACTCGCGTGTTGGTTGAGTTTAGCAACGGTCAAGACCGCTGGACGACTGTTGGGGTTTCTGGTAATATTTTGGATGCTTCTTATCAAGCGGTTGTTGAGGGTTTGGAGTATGGTTTGGTGTTGGGAGATAGGGAGGCGATCGTTTTAACTGTTTCGAGTTATTAGGTTGACGGCAAAGAGAAGTTGCCTGAATATCGATGTTTACATAGATATCAGGCGATTTCAAGATAGAGTTAGCCAATTTAAAAAGGGTGAAACCTGAGATTTTGCATCATTCTTAATAAGGATTTTATGGGCTGTGAGTTATCCTAGTTGTTTAACCCAATTCATAATTGTTGTATGATGTACCCCTTTGACTCTTTCAATCTCCCTAAAACCCATGCCATTAACATACATTTTTAGGCATTCATCTTTCACTTCTTGGGCATAACCTCTGTGCGGTTGATAGCAGTCTATAAATTGTCTACCACAGGTAACACACAGGTAGTTCTGCTTACCTTTTTTACGCCCATTTTTATTGATATGAGTTGACTTACATTCAGGACATTTCATAGATATGACTTGTGTTAAATTGTTTTTTGTGAATTGCTCTCAGCATCAATTCTATCTTAATTCAGCAACGCCGATTATTTAATAATGTGGTGCGTGATGGCACAATTATTTTGGCTATTTATGCTAACTCTGTATGAGGAGTTTCATCCCTCATACAGAGTTACCAGTCTCTTTCAATTGCCCATTCTAGCTAAGACTACTTTTTCACCTCATTATCATTACCTTCCCCAACTATCGATCGCATTCCTTCGAGCGTAGCGGGAATGCTGCGCGGGTCCATAAACATCACCTTGGTGCTGTCGCTGGTGCCAATTTTTAGACCCATATCCAGATAGTTTTGAGCTAACAAAAATTGTAAAGCTTCCCGGGCAGTGGGGTCATTTTGCAGAGTTTTGGCGATTATTTGCAAGGCCTCAGAAGTAGCTTGAGCTTTCAAAACCTGGCTTTGGCGTTCTGCTTGAGCTTTCAGGACGATCGCCTTTTGTTGAGCTTCCGCTTCCAAAATAGTCGCTTTTTGGCGCGCTTCTGCATCCAAAACTTGCGCTTCAGCTTTACCTTTGGCGCTGTTAACTGCTGACTCGCGTTCGCCCTCGGATGTCAGAATTGCCGCCCGCTTCCGTCGATCGGCTGCCATCTGCAATTCCATCGATTCCTGTACAGTTTTAGAAGGAACAATATCGCGCAATTCTACCCGCGTCACTTTCACTCCCCAAGGATCAGTAACAAGATCTAAATCTCTGAGCAATATTTCATTAATTTGAGAACGAGCAGTAAAGGTTTGTTCGAGATCCAGTTGACCCATTTCAGCGCGAATTTGAGTCAGCACCATATTTACCATTGCTGACTGGAGATTTTCTACTTTGTAACAGGCTTTTTCCAAGTCTACAATGCGCCAGTAAACCACAGCATCAACGGTGATGGAAACGTTGTCGCGGGTGATACAAGCTTGCGGAGGAATATCTAAGACTTTTTCCCGAATGGTTTGCTCGTACACGACGCGATCGAGAAACGGCTTGACAAAATTCAAACCGGGTTCCAGTCTCCTGCCACTGTATTTACCTAAAGTTTCCACCAGCGCTTCATTTCCCTGATTGATAATCTTGACGGAACCTGCGAGGGCTGAGCCGCCGAGTGCTAAAAATACAAGTAAAAAAAATTGTTCCACAACAGACTCCTAATAATTATTGATTGTTAACTGTTGGTTATTGGTTATTGGTTATTGGTTATTGCCAATGCCCAATGCCCAATGCCCAATGCCCAACTACCAATTTCCAATTCCCAATTCCACATTTTGTTTAAGAATGCAAGAGATTTTCTGGCAAAACTATCAGAGTAGTGCCTTTCCGTCCCACGACAATTACGTTTTGGTTGGGGGGGATAGTGGCCTTCGTGTCTTCGCAGCGAGCTTGCCAAGAATTCCCCTCATAAATGACTCGGCCCGCTTCTCCGGGGGGAATTTCTGTTAAAGTTTTTGCTTCCTGAGAATCTGCGATCGCCCTTGCCGTGCCTTTTGGTATCAACCGCCGAGATAGCAGCACAAAAACTGTCGAAAACACCATCCACAGGAAAATTTGTAAATTAACGTAAGGTAGAACTAGAGAGCATCCAGCTACGGCGAAGGCGCTCAGTCCCATCATAAAAGCGACAAAAGCAGTCGGGAGAAATAGCTCTGCCAAACAGAGCAAAGACCCAGCTAGCAGCCAAAGGAGCGTCGGAGTCAAGATCATAAAAAGAATAGGTGATACTATTTAGATCTTAGATTGGAAATTTAAGATTTAAGAAATGCAAACAACTGACTCTGCAAGGGTTTGCCACTTGCAACCCCTCAGAGCGATTTTTCGCGCAGCGGTACCAGGTTGAGGCTTCCATCGTACTCCAAGTCAGAGTTTAGTAACTTAGATTACAATTTTAGCCGGTGCAGACTGGCAGAAACTACAATTTCTACGGGCCCAAAGGCAGTTAAGAAATTGATAGGGGCTAAAATCAGTTTATTCTCAAGCTCATGAATTTGGGCTTGCGAATCCTATATCTTCAGAATGTTTTTACACAAACTATTTCGATATGATCAGCAGTTTCTCCGAACCCATTTATTGCCCGAATCTTAGCTGTCCAGATCCCCGCAATACCTTTGGCCGCCAGCACTGTGCAGCGTGCGAAACGGATTTAATTTATCGCTATGTGTGGGTGGTGGGACAAGCAGCCGAGGAAGTGCCGACGGGGAAGGTAATAGCCGATCGATACTTTGTCATTGCACCCCAAATCTGGCTCGACAGCCGTCCAGCTTTGCCTCCGAGCGTCCCGGAACAACTGCCGGATACGATTATGCCTTACCTGCATTTGTATCCCCAACGGCTGCATACGCCGGAAGTATACGGTTATTGTGCCTTGGGGGAAGCACCGGAAGCGGCAGAGGTGCTGTTGTTGGAAAATGTGCCAATCAATAATTTCGGCAGCCTGTATCCTTCTATTTTACAAGCTTGGTCTGGGACAACCGCCGCGCGCCAAGTTTACTGGCTGTGGCAAATGCTGCAACTGTGGACGCCGCTATCGGAACAGGGAGTCGCTTCGAGTTTGCTGGTACCGGAAAATTTGCGGGTGGAAGGTTGGCGGGTACGCCTGCTGGAACTGCACCGGGGCAATTTTGTACCGACGCTGCGGGATTTGGGAGATGTGTGGTCAGGTTTGGTGGAATCAGCGCAACCCGAGGTGCAGTCGAAACTCGGAGAGATTTGTCAGTTTATGCGCCGCAGCAGCATGAATTTCGACGCGATCGCCCTGGAACTAAACGATTTACTATTAGAACAAGCCACTCAATTACCTCTGCACTTAGAAGTAGTCGGCATGACTGATACCGGGCCGCAGCGCTCCCAAAATGAAGACAGTTGCTATCCGGTTGCTGCTGATTTTCAATTTAGCAAAACTTCAGTGGGCGAGAAACTAATTCCTTACTTGACAATGGTTTGCGACGGGGTTGGAGGCCACGAAGGAGGAGAAGTTGCCAGTCAATTAGCCGTGCAGTCCCTGAAAGCTTTAATCCAAAATTTGCTCGCAGAAATTGCTCAACAAGAAGAGTTGATGACGCCCACAATGGTTATCAAGCAACTCGAAGAAATAGTCAGAGTTGTGAATAATGTGATTTCTGCTCAAAATAATGAGCAGGGAAAAGAGTTGCGGCAGCGGATGGGGACGACTTTGGTGATGGCCCTCCAGTTGCCTCAAAAAGTGAAAATTTCCGAGGATTTGCCCTCCAATAACAGTCACGAACTTTATTTAGTCAATGTTGGAGACAGCCGCGCTTATTGGATTGGCAAAAATTACTGCCACCGGCTAACTGTGGACGACGACGTAGCCTCAAGAGAAGTCCAGCTAGGACATTGTTTATATTGGGAGACTCAACTGCGATCGGATGCAGGGGCCCTGACTCAAGCTTTGGGAACGCGGGACGCCGATTTCCTGCGCCCGACGATTCAGCGATTTATTATCGAAGAGGAAGGCTTACTGCTGCTGTGTTCCGATGGTTTGAGCGACAACGACTGGGTAGAGAAATCTTGGGAGAATTACGGCCCAGAGGTGCTTGAGGGCAAAATGTCTTTGGAAGCCGCGGTTCAGTCTTGGATTCGTCTCGCCAACGAGAAAAACGGTTATGACAACACCTCCGTGGTGGCGACTCACTGTCGGATGTCGCCGGAGAGATTGGTACTGTTTGATCCGGCTGTGGCGTCAGCGCCGGCATCAGCGCCGGTGTCAGCCTCGGTGTCGCTGCCGCCTTCCCTCGCGGCGTCTCTCCAGAAGTCCGGGAGGATTCCAGAATCTCCGCTGTCAGAATCGTCCAAACAATTGTTGTACCCCGAAACTTCCCCCGCCCCGGAACCAGTTCAAAAACGGCGATCCAAGCTGCCGCTGCCCCTACTGGCCGTGTTGGGGCTGATATTGGCCGGCGGCGGTTTAGGTTTGTGGGTGCAAAGCCTCCAAAGCCCCCAGCCAGAACCCGCACAAGTTCCGCCACCGCCGGAAACTCCCGCCCCGATTCCTTCGGAGACTCCCTCGCCCGGGGCCGAGAGTCCCTCGCCGTCGCCCGAATCGACTCCTGCGGAAATTCCGCCCCCCGATGCCGAGAGTGTCTCGCCGTCGCCGGAATCGACTCCTGCGGAAATTCCGCCGCCCCAAGAAGCGGAAACTCCTTTGCCATCAGCGGAGTAAGGGAGATTAGACCTCTTTTAAAAATCCTTTCCCTCAATTGATGGGACGGGCTCTCCGGCCCATCCCACAAGAGTTATTTTTTCTTGTGGGATGGGCCGGAGAGCGCGTCCTAATTATTTTTGCAAGAGGTCTATTGAATTAATTTGAGGCAGAAGGAAGGAGCCAGAAGAAGTGTTTTTACAAATATGAGATGCTCCATCACAGTTAATGATTTTGTATCATAGTCCGCTTGCAGAAACAAGATGCCTAAAAAGTCAGCCATCGCTACAAAAAGCAGTTTAAAATTCCTAAGAATTCCAGTTCAACTAACAATTAGCGATTAGCAACTAACAACATAAGCTTTTTTTATATTGACGGCGCACAATTTATTAACTATAATTACCAGGTCAAAAATAACAAAAATCTTACGCCTAACAGTTTTTCTCAAATAACCGTTAAACTATTCTAACGTTTGCCCGTACCCAACGTCGCAGGCTCAACCTATATCTGTTAAGGATTCGTCCTGATTCACAGGAGCAAGATTTTAAAATATGCATCTCAGCGAACTGACTCATCCAAACCAATTACACGGCCTCTCGATTCATCAACTCGAACAAATTGCCCGACAAATTCGAGAAAAGCATTTAGAAACTGTAGCCGCTAGCGGCGGCCACCTCGGCCCAGGATTGGGTGTAGTCGAACTGACCTTAGCACTCTACCAAACACTCGACCTCGATCGCGACAAAGTTACCTGGGATGTCGGCCACCAAGCTTATCCTCACAAATTGATAACCGGCCGCTACAACCAATTCCACACCCTACGCCAAAAAGACGGCGTTGCAGGCTATCTCAAGCGCTGCGAGAGCAAATTCGACCACTTCGGCGCAGGCCACGCTTCCACAAGCATTTCCGCAGCACTAGGAATGGCAATGGCGCGCGACCTTAAGGGAGAAAACTTTAAAACTGTAGCAGTCATCGGTGACGGCGCATTGACTGGCGGCATGGCACTCGAAGCGATTAACCACGCGGGCCATATGCCGAAAACCAATTTGTTAGTTGTGCTCAACGACAACGAGATGTCAATCTCGCCCAACGTCGGCGCAATTACCCGCTATTTGAACAAGATGCGATTGTCGCCACCGGTGCAGTTTCTCAAAGATAACTTAGAGGAACAATTTAAACACATTCCCTTTGTCGGCGAAACTTTTACTCCTGAAATGGAACGCCTCAAAGAAGGGATGAAACGCTTGGCCGTCTCGAAAGTTGGAGCAGTAATTGAAGAATTAGGCTTTACTTACATGGGCCCGGTAGATGGACACAATTTGGAAGAGTTAATTACCACTTTCAAACAAGCTCATACCATTCAAGGGCCAGTGTTGGTTCACGTGGTGACGGTGAAAGGCAAAGGATATGCGATCGCCGAAAAAGACCAAGTAGGATATCACGCCCAAAATCCCTTTAACTTAGCCACAGGCAAAGGCATTCCCTCCACCAAACCGAAGCCTCCAGCTTACTCGAAAGTCTTTGCCCACGCCCTGGTTAAGCTAGCAGAAGATAATCCCAAAATTGTCGGCATTACCGCTGCTATGGCAACCGGAACAGGTTTGGATAAACTTCAAGAAAAACTGCCTAAACAGTACATTGATGTAGGCATTGCCGAACAGCACGCCGTGACTTTATCCGCTGGTTTAGCCTGCGAAGGAATGCGTCCGGTTGTGGCAATTTATTCGACATTTGTGCAGCGAGGCTATGACCAAATAATTCACGATGTTTGCATCCAAAATTTGCCAGTTTTCTTCTGTTTGGATCGAGCCGGCATTGTTGGTGCTGACGGCCCAACTCACCAAGGGATGTACGACATTGCCTTCTTGCGGTGCCTGCCAAATATGGTAGTTATGGCACCAAAAGATGAGGCTGAATTACAGCGGATGATAGTCACGGGAATCAACCACACAAGCGGCCCGATCACGATGCGTTACCCGCGCGGAAACGGTTACGGCGTACCTCTGATGGAAGAAGGTTGGGAAGAATTGCCGATCGGCAAAGCCGAAATTCTCCGCAACGGCGACGATGTGCTGATTTTGGGTTACGGTTCAATGGTTTATCCGGCAATGCAAACCGCCCAGATTCTGAGCGAGCACGGTATTGAAGCAACTGTCATCAATGCGCGTTTTGTCAAGCCTTTGGACACCGAACTAATTTTGCCTTTAGCACAGCGAATCGGCAAAGTTGTCACAATGGAAGAAGGCTGTTTGATGGGCGGATTCGGTTCAGCAGTAGCCGAATCTTTGCTCGACAATAATGTCCTGGTGCCAGTGATGCGGTTGGGTGTACCCGATACATTGGTAGATCATGCAACGCCTGAACAATCATTTGCCAGTTTGGGATTAAATCCGTCGCAAATGTGCGATCGCATCTTAGCAACATTCAGCCGCAAACAGTCACCTGTTAGCGTGTAAATAGCTAGAATGGTAGGGTGCAGCGCACCTTACCATTCGAGACTAATCCTAAGAAATACTCGATCTATGACAGTGTAATAAAACGACCCCACAAGTCTGATGGTGTCACATTCAGAACTCTACCTAAAATTTGACCGTTTGAAGCAATTTGAATAGTAGTAGCGTCATAACTACCATTGCGATATGTCGGCGGGTATTTTGACATTGGAAGCGAGTTAAAAGCAAAATGAATTTAAAAAGTTTTGACATAGTAATAGTAGGAGCCGGCCCAGCAGGCGGTCACTGCGCGAGAATCCTAGCCCAATCCGGCCACAAAGTCTTGCTGGCAGAGCAAAACGACAATTTTAATAAAAATGACTTTTCTAGCGCCGCCACGCCTCTAGAAACCCTCTCTAAATTCGATTTACCCGAATCCGTTATCGGCAGTTTTTGGCACAAACTTACTATTGAAACTAGCAAAGTCAGTCAAACTTGGGAGTCTCCCGAAAGCTTGGGAGTTGTTCTCAACTTTGCTAAATTTAGAGCCTTTTTGGCCAGCGAAGTTGAGCGATTTGGCGGTGAAGTTTGGCTGGGTTATCGCTACATTCGACACTCACAAGAAAACGGCGAAACAATAGTAGAATTCAAACAGTTATCCGACGGTAAAATTATCAAAGTTAGCACAAAAGTATTGGTTGATGCTACTGGCTTTGCTAGGGCGATTATGTACCAAAAAGAGAATGATAAGCCCGATTTTTTGTCGGGAACTGGAATTGAATATTTAATTGAAGTAGAGTCAGAAGTTTACAATAAATACAGCGGTGATTTAATCTTCTTTTTGGGTGATAAATGGATGCCGAAGGGTTATTCCTGGATATTCCCAATGGAACCAAACAGGTTGAAAGTTGGTGCGGGTCGAATTTTTTTAGATGCGAAAACGGTGAGGCATTTGTCACCCCTTAAAAAATACATTGATTTACTGATTGATGAATATCTGAAGTCTACAAATTATAAAATTATTGACAAACACGGTTCGACGCTTAAGTACAGTCCTGGTTTGAAGGATATTTATTGCAAGGATAATATAATTGCGATCGGCGATAGTGTTTCGACAGTAAATTTTTTGGGTGGCGAAGGGATTAGACACGGGATGGATGGTGCCCAAATCGCGGGGAAATATATTCAAAGGTATTTGGAGGGGAAAATCTCAGATTTTCGGGATTATGAGACAGAAATGCACCGCAAGTTTGATAAGAAATGGAATATTTCGGAAAGGTTGGCGGTGAGAAAATATATCGATGATGTTAATGATGAACTAACCGATAAAATGATTTCTTATTTAAAGTATATGAAAACTGAAGATGTTATGGATATTTTATTTGATTATAAATTTGAGAAAATTTCCCGAGGGTTAGGCGGTTATTTGCAGAGAAAAATCAAGGAATTGATTAAAAAATTTCACTTGTAAGGTGCGTCCGTTGAGAGATTGTTAGTTGAGGGAAAAATCTCGCTGATTAACGCACCATACTAAGCTAATTTTAAGGCATTTTCTGCGGTGACTTGAATGCGCGGCAGCAACAATAAAGAATCCTCAAAACTGCTCAAATTTAACTGATATGATACACCAAAAGTATATCCACTCGCTCCAATTAAATGCGCTACAATTGGATCGACATCCCCGTAAGGATAAGCAAAACATTTAACAGATTTCTCTAATCCCCGTTCCAAGATAGCACGGGATTTGGCTGCCTCCCGCACAATTTCTGTGGGCGACAATGCAGTCAAAGGTTGATGAGTAGCAGACATAGAACCGAATTCAATCCCTGCATCCCGCAGTTGCAAAATTTCCGGCCATCCCATTAACGGCACTTCTTCAAATTCGGCTTTTTCCCAACTATTTGTCTTTCCTATTGACTCCGCTACGAGAAAAACAGTTGCTGTAAAATCAAAGCGTTTTAGCAGAGGCCAAGCATATTGGAAAAAGTCTAGATAGCCACCATCAAATGTCATCAATACAGCTTTACCGGGTAAAGGAGTTTTAGCCAGTTTTGCGGTTCGCCAATTTTCCCAACTCGCACTGTAATAACCCAGATTTTTGAGATTGTGTAACTGTTGTTCAAAAATCTGGGGAGTAACTGCGTCTAAACCGTCAGGAGAAATGCGGCGGTAGGAGAGAATCGGGAGTTTTTGTGTACGGCTATGATTGTCAAAAACTTGAGGTTTCACCGAGTGAGAAACTTCCCGATAAGAAGATTTTGAGTCAATGATTTCCGGTGCGTAAAATACTTGCTTTGGAAACTCGTTTTCTGGGGGAATTTGCATTGTCGGTTCCCCCGCGATTGCCGCCGCTGACTCGATTTCCTGCAGCGCCGCCGCCGGGAGTGAGGCGCGACGGCTGACACTTGTCCCGATCGCACCCGATCGCCTGCCGAACATCACCGCATTTGGCGGGTAAATGCCCCCAGCACCCGGTGCATTCAACCAGTCGGGCAAATTAGACCTTTGTTGAGCACAAGAGGCTAAGCGCGATCGTAGCCATTGTTTGCCGTTGAGTGGTTTTCCCACCAAAGCTTCTCGCACGGCGGCGACGCACAACTCAAAACCAAAATTTCGATTAATTGTCGATCGCAATTTTTGAGCCGAAACAAAATTATTTTCCACCGCAACAGCGACAATACCGACAGCAACGCCGCCTACTTTTACCAGCACGTCAATTTCAGAAAGCTCAACTTTTATATTAGCAAATTCCTCGCTAACTTCTACAGCCATCAAATCTTTTTCGAGGGTAATTGTTGGAACATCCTCTGCTATTTCTGGCTTGTAGAAATCCTTCAAATGCCAATGCGGACGCCCCCATAATTCTTGCAAAAATAGCGTCGAATCATGTTTAGGGTGCAATGGTTCCAGCAAAGTTTCCCACAATTTATTGCCTTTTTCGCAGCGATTGCGTTGAAAGAAGCGATCGAGAATTTGCCAAGCAAACTGGGCTGCAACCGCATCCGCCAACACCGAAGCCACAACCATACCATCGCAAATCGGCAATTCAATAATACCAAGTTGAATTCCTTCTAGTTTGATCGTACAGGACAGGCGATCGCATATTTGCCAAGCGTAAATATCCGAAATTGGTTCGGTCACTTCCACCGTAAGTTTCCAGGCTATTTCACCCTTGAATCGCTGAATTTTATCTAAAATATATCTGATTTCATTTCGAGTGAAAATTTTATGATATTTGTGAACATTACTACTTTTGACATCTCTCTCAATTCCTTTGTGCCAAGGTAGATTCAAACTTAGCTTTGCGGCTTTTTCTTGATAATTAACGAGCATTGTTTCGTCATATTCAATGCCCATAAAATGACAAATCTTTCCTAAGATTTGTGTTTTGTTATCTAAAAGCTCCTCATATTTAACTAATATATGATTATATTTATTAATATATTTGTTGCTAGTTAACATCGCGTGTTCCCAGCGATTGATACAGTGGTTTAAATCCCAACCAGCGCCCCACAATTCGTTAAAACTCCTAGTAGCATCATACATAGAAGCTATTGTGTCCATACCGTTTCGCAAAATATGTATGAATTTTGCATTCGGCAAGAAGCGCTCTATGTCATCAATAAAATATATGTGTTCCGGCGTTTTTTCCAACCAAATGCTTTTTTTTTGTTCAGCAGCCAAACCATCCAAAACTCTCACAAACCAACTAGCTTTAGCTTCCACACTTTGGCTGTCATCAAAATCTTTCAAAAGTTCAGGACGTTTGATCTCATCCTTAAAAAAAGCTTCCATTCTACCTGGCAACTTTCCCGCAAACTGATCGTATAGCAAATAGTGAAAAAACTTAGATTCGGGAAAAGAAATAACTTCGGGATGAGCGGCTAATAAGCTTTGAAGAATTGTTGTGCCACTGCGAGGCGCTCCTACGAGAAATATGCGTTTCATAACATTTTGCTATAATTAACGGTATATTTTGAGGTAGGTTGGGTTTTGTTCTCGGAACCCAACCTACCAATTCTAACTCCAAGTAAAATCTTGTTTTAACAAATCAGAAAGCTCCTGATTGTAAGGCTTGAAATAATCTGTCAATTGTTGTTCGATTTCTGCTGGTATTTTGCTGTACTCCTCGCTCGTATTCATCTCATATTCTTTACTTACGATCGCACTAATATCCAAGAAATCTAACACTTCCGAAAAAACTTTATCGGTATTCGCCTCAAAATCTTCGCTTTTGAGAATTAGCAACTGTTCCCTCGGAAAATAATCGAGCCAATTCCTGATTTGTTCGACATAAATTCCTCGCGACAAATAAGAATAATGTTGGTGGTTGAAACTGTAATAATCTTTCTCGGCTTTGATCTTTTCAATTTCACCTTTTAGGCGATCGGGCTCCGAAGCTATCGCCTTTTCAAAATCCAGCTTTTCGCAACTGATCGCCACTTCTAAATGATAGTGCAGCCAAGCTCGTTTGACCGGGTTTCGCAGCATTACAACTAGCTTAACATCCGGGAAACACTTGTAAACCCGCTCGGCCACCAACGGATGATAAATATAGTAACCAGTCATCTCCCACAGCAACACCTTGTCACCAGTTACGCTGCGAGTCAACTGCTTGCTGTACCAATCAACACCCCGCTCAAAATTCAAATCAAAAAACTGAATTCTCCTCGCACCTTCTTTAAGAATTTGCAAGTAATTTTCCAGATAACCACACAAAGCCTCAGTGCCGCACTTTTGAGCGCCAATAATTAAAAAGTCTGGTTCCTGCTTATTTTCCAACTGAGTCAAAATCTTGGCATAGGCGGGATTATCATTATTAAATGCGTGAACTTTTTCGGCTGGTTCGGGTAAATCCGCAACCTGCATCTTGCCATCAAATTCCCAGCGGTAGGGCGGACAAAGAATCGTTTTTTGGCTTACAGTCGATCGCACATACAGCGGATAAAGGTGCCAATGATAATCATAGGCGTAAGCAAAACTCTTCTCGTAAACCCCAGGATTCACATAATACTGACCGTTGCCTAAATCCAGCCTGTCTACGTGCAGGCGGATTGTGCCTTTACCTTCCGCCAGCGGCAGCAATCTGCCCATTTGATTAGTATTAGTCTCAAAACAACTTTGACCGTCTTCCCGGCTGATTGTGACGGCAAAAATAGCACCCGAAATTGGCTTCGGGGCAGAATAATGAATTTCCACAGTAATAGAATCGCCACTGTTTATCTCATCATCCGGCAACACTTTAACATCCGTAATTTCTACTTCCAAAGAACCGAAGCGATTGTCATTGATTCGCAGTTGTGAACCCGTACTCGTCACTTCAGGAGGACGCATGGGAGTGCGTTTTTCGGTGGCTGGGCGCATTTCCGACAAATACTGACCGACTACCACTTCCGGTTCCCCGTAAGCCACGATTTCACCTGATTTCAGCCACAAAGCCCGATCGCACAGTTTATGAATTTGCGCCGCGTTGTGAGAAATCAAAACAATCGCACAGCCTTGATTCTTAAACTCGGTGATTCTGTTCAAACATTTATTTTGAAAAGCCACATCACCAACCGACAAATGTTCATCAACTAACAGCACTTCTGGATCAGTGTGTACCGCCACCGAAAAAGCCAGCCGCATTTGCATCCCGGTACTGTAAGTCCGCATCGGACTATCAATAAACTGTTGCAATTCCGCAAATTCAACAATATCATCAAACCTGCGCGCCGCTTCCCGACGAGTTAAACCGGCCACCACCGCACCCACAAACACATTTTCTCTGCCCGTTAAATCCGAGTGAAAACCCGCACCCAAATCCAACAAACCGCCAATTCTGCCATTAACTTCAATAGTTCCTTCTTGAGCCTGGCCGATACCGCCAACAAGTTGCAGCAGCGTCGATTTTCCCGCGCCATTCTTGCCGAGAATTCCCAGCATTTCTCCGGGAGAAACAGTGAAATTGATATCCCGCAGTGCCCAAAAACGCGCCTGCGGTTTCATCTGCCGAAAACCCGCCAAAGCGGCCTGCATAATCGTATAAGGTCGATCGGCAGAGTAGCGGTTGAAACGTTTCCCCAAACCCTTGACAACAATAGCTTGACGCATTTACAATTCCTCCACAAAAGTATTGCTTTGCCGTCTAAAAATTCCCAGTCCGATCGGCAAAAGAGCAGCCACAACCAAGCTAAGAATTAACAGCGCCAGCCAATCCGGCTGCGTACCTTTGAGCAGTATGGCGCGGTAAGCTCCCAGCAGTGGCACCATTGGATTCAACTGATAAAGAGGCTGAAATTGTTTCGGGACGCTGTTGAGGTCGTAGAAAATCGGAGTCAGGTAAAACAGCATCTGCAAAAGTACGCCCAAAGTGTACTGAGTATCGCGAAAAGTGACATTCAAAGCCGCGAGGGGATAAGCCAAACTGACTGTCAAAATAAACTGAATAGCCATCAGCAGCGGCAACACCAACAGCAGTGCACTCGGCTGAACGCCATCAATTGCCAGAAAGATAATTAACACGGGCAAAGCTAACATAAAGTGAATTAGCCCCGTCATAGTCGTGACTACCGGCAAAATTGCCGTGGGAAAATTAGGCTGTCTGATTAGCGCTTTATTGTTGGTAATTAATCCCGTTGCTTGAAATAATGCGGTTTGAGACCAACTCCAGATTAACAAACCGCTGAAAGCAAACGAAGAAAATTTCGGAACGTTAATCGGTACAACAGAACGAAATACAAATGAAAATACAGCTAACTGCAACAGCGGATTGATTAAAGTCCAAGCAATCCCCAAAGTCGATCGCTTGTAAAGTAATTTTATATCGCGATCGACCAACACCCGCAGTAAATCGAAGAAATGAGCGATTTTGCGCCTGTAACCCACCCTGGGAGCACTTCTCATCGCACACCTCCGGCAACTTCCTGCGGTTCCGACTGTAGCTGCTCTTCCGGCTCAATCTCAGCTAACTGCTGCGCCTGCAACTGCGCTTTTCTGTAAGCAAAAGGACTGTCGAGAGCTCCTAGTAACTCGCTGACTACCAACTTGCGCGGCAGCAAACCCGGAACCCCCAAGCGGCGCACCAGCCACCAACCAAGCCACTGAAACATAGCAAATTTCCAAATTTCCCAACGCGGCACAGTGCGGTTGCGATCGCACGTCAGTAAAAAAGCCCCAAAGCTCCGCCCATTGTCCTGTAACTGCCGGCTCAAAGCCTCGGCGCTGCGTCTGTGCCGATGCCACACAAAAGCTCTCGGCTCATAAAAAGTCGAGTATCCCTTCGCCAGAATCCGATGAAACATCTCAATATCCCCAGCACCGCAAGTCGCAGTACCCACATCGAGAGCAACGTCAAAATTGCCCACAGCCTCGAAAACTTGCCGCCGGAAAGCCATATTCGCCCCCACCCCGTATTTGCTCGCCCACAGCAACTCGCGCGTCGAGAGCTTGCTACCATCAAATTTAAAACTGTCGAGGTATTGCAGCATTCCTCCGTAGCGGAGTTCAAATTGAATTTGAGCCTCTGTTTCTAGTTCCGCCGGCGCGACTAAACCGCTCACGGCCATAATTTCTGGCTCAGCAAACGCCGCAGCAATACCCCGCAGCCAACCGCGATCGGGCCGCACGTCGTCGTCAGTAAAAGCAATAATCTCATGCCGCGCTTCAGCGATCCCGCGATTGCGGGCCCAATCCAATCCTGGTCGTTCTTCCTTGACGTATCGTACCGGTAATCGCGCTACGAATTCAGCGGTGCTGGTGGTTGCAGGAGCGTTGTCTATAACGATAATTTCGCGGTGCGGATAGTCGAGGGCGAGCAGAGCTTCCAGAGCGCCTTTGAGCAAATCTGTGCGATCGCGCGTGCAGATGACAACGCTAATTGACGGCAGGTGGCGATCCGCCACTGCTTCAGAAACAGCGCCGAACTGCTCTCCTAAAGTCGATCGCACCAACTCTTTTCCTAACTGATCCACAATTGTTTGTCGCACTCGCTCAGCGGAAATTGTTTGTTCCCAGGGATTGTTACTAACAGAAGCCCAGCCCAGAAGCCGTCCCCGGTAGCGAACTAAAATGCGAACTGCTTCGTATTGTTCGAGTTGCCTAATCGGATTAATCTGTTCGGTAAACTCAATTTCCATCACTTTTATTGCCATTACTTGCTCCTGAAAATTTTGCAGCGGGCACTAGATAAAAAAGTTTTGACTTGGGACTTTTAACTTTGGGGTTGCAACTTTCCAATTTTCCAACTTTTGAGGTTTGAATTTTTGGTTTCACTTCCCCGAATTCAGTAGATATGAACGAAAAAAAAAATCTTCGAGGGGCTAGTTTAGCTAAGCATAACGAGATATAAGCGAGAATATGAAGGCACTCACCTGCCCGAATCCTGTAATCTTTATGTGCACCTATTTACTTAGCTCTTAATTGCTAACTCGTAAGTTTCAAAAGCAACTAAAGGCTTTTCTTCAAGCGTTTCAGCAGTGCGGGGCAAACCGTTAACCGCGATCGCCCCAGCCAGCGGTTGAGCAAAGTGAAGCGCCAGAATCGATCGCAAGTGAGCGCCCCGCAGCGGTTCCGCGCCCGCTTGCGGAAAAATGTGGCCGACTGTCAGTTGGTCGTAATACAGGTAAACCCCAGCCGGTCGTTCCGCATCCAGCAGACTTTCTGCCGCTTCCCAACCTTGCTGCAAATCAATGTTAATTTCATATCCGCCCAAATCAGCACGGGCCGGGCCTCCTTGCATAAAACTAGAAATAGCAGAGCGACTTTTTAACTCATCAATGACACCCCGCAAATACCAATAACCGCGCAATTTTGACCGCAACCACCGCCAAGTTCCCCGCATCCCCAAGCTTTCGAGTAAATCCAGAGATTTCCTCAGTCCCCGGGCCAGCCAATCCACAGCAGCCGGCCAAAAAAACGTGACCGCCACCACAATTTTATCTACCAGCGAGTAAGCAGTTTCGTAGGCTGCTACCTGCATGATCGGTCTAAGTTCCGGGTGTCGGCGGCCGATCAAAACATCCGATCGCCCTTCCTGACGACATCGGCGGAAAGAGCGATCGAGATTATTAGTTTCGTGTTCGTAATGATAGCCCACAGCATCCCCCGCTACAGCAAAAGGTACACCAGCTTTCAGCAAACGCACCCCAAACTCGTAATCTTCTCCGCCGCAGTTCCCAAAAGCCGAATCAAACCCATCGAGACGACCAAACAGTTCTGCATCCAAAGAAAGGTTGCCGCTGAGCAAATCTTGATAAGTAAATCGGTGATCCGGCTGGCTCATCTGATAAAACTTCTCTTCCCACCACGAGCGCACTTCCACGTCAAAAAACGTAGTTCCTCCGTGCAACTTAGGCGGATAGGGGCCCATGACAGCCGCTCCCGGACGCTCTCGGTGAACCCGCGCATGGCTTTCCACCAAAAGTGGCAGCGCTTCGATATCGTCGTCGAGAAACAGCAGCAATTTCCCGGTAGCCGAAGCCGCTCCCGTATTGCGGGCGATCGAAGCACTCCGGCAATTTACCTCGATCACCTGCAGTTTAAACGGAGCTTTGTAGTCTTGTAGCATTGCCAAAGTATCGTCAATGCAGCTATCTGCCACTACAATAACTTCCATCAGGTCGATCGGATAAGTCTGCGAGTGCAAAGCATCAAGAGCGCGCCGCAGCGAAGAACTTCGATTGTGGCTAGGAATAATTATGCTAACTGTTAGATTTTCCATATTTACATTACAACAATTAACTTCATCTGCATTTCATCTCCCTTCATCTGCCGTTAAAAATAATCTAAAAATCCCTATTCATTGCTCCCCTTAATTTTTTGTAACAACTTCCGAGAAGCAAAATAAGCCATCGGCCCGCTAATGCAGCCCCGGAATTGAGCCCACAGCAAATCCCTCGGAACCGCATCCGGTTGCTTTCGCAAAGAAGCAATTAATTCAGGAATTTGCTTATACCGCAGCCATCCCCAAGCTAATAGAGGCACACTGAATTCTCTGTTGATTACAAACATCCGCGTCCAGAAAGCATAGACTCCGATTCCGTAGCCTCGGAGCGTTTTTTGCAATTCTTCCCAAGTGCGGCGATGGCGGTGCCAGCTCAATGCTCTCGGCTCGTAGACAATGCAGTAACCAGCGCGCAAAATGCGGGCAAAGAGTTCACAGTCTTCGCCACCCACTGTGGGTGTTCCCGCCCCCAAAGCTTCGTCAAACAGGCCAATGTAGTCGATCGAACTTTTCCGCAAAGCCATACTCGCCGAAACTCCCACAAGATGCACAATCAGAGGATTGCACTGCGCCCCATCAAAAACTCGGCGCTCAAATCCCCGCCCGTGCGGGCTGTACCACTCGAACCATTCTTGCGCTTCTGTTTCCAGTTCCAAGGGCATCACCAGCCCCGTGACGCACATCACTCGCGGATCGCTAAAATTCCACAAGAGCGATCGCAGCCAGTTCGGATCGGGAGCTGCATCGTCATCTGTAAAGGCTACGAATTCATGTTTAGCTTCGCGTAAAGCTCGGTTACGGGCAGCGCTGGAGCCTGGTACGTCTTCGCGCACATAGCGGACTTGCGGGTAATTTTTGATTAGTTCCTTGGTAGCGTCCGTGCTGGGACAATTGTCAATTACTAAGTATTCCTGACCCTCGTCTGGGATCTGCATCAGCGCGTCTAGACAGCGCCGCAAATCTTCCGGGCGATCGCGCGTGCAAACCGCTACTGTGGCGAGTGGCATTGCCTGCACAGGCCCGCGTTCGTCCCATGCGAGGGTATCGTAGAGCCAATTTTTCCAAAGGTTGTCCCCCGCAGCGTTCATCAGTGTTTCCCGCAATTGGGAGCCGTCGGCGCGACCTCCGACGAGCGATAATAGAGCTTGGCCGATCGGTTTTCCGTGCAGTCGAATTAAAACCAAGGCTTTGCTGTAACGCTCCTCAACCGTAATTTCTGGCGGGAGTTTGGAGATTTCCAGCTCAAGAATAGCTGTTGCCATTTTAGATTTTTGATTTTATATTTTAGCTTGCGAAAAAATCCTAGATATTCCGTATATTACCGGATGTATTTTAGCAGAAATTGTTTTAGGGGATAGCCACTTCTCAATGCCCTACTTGCCGATTGCCGATCGCGAATCAAAGATAAAGCCTCATTGTTTTTATTGCTTTTATTTATTTTTACTTTCAATGACCCGCTGATGTCAAGTTTTTTCCCAACACAACTTTTACCCCCGTCAACGATCCCTCGTCGAGGCTTGTGTCAATTGCAGGTGCTATTGGCAGCAGATCGCCACCAATCCTCGCCATTAATGCCACCTGTAAAAACCCCATTTTTTTACAAAACCGAGTTTGTGCGATCGCTCCTCATTTCAGCTTTAATTGCGATCGGATACTATTATCAAAAATATACCAAACAATTAAAAACTATTGCAATTCCGACTTTCGCGGTTTAACCACGCAGGTATTAGCTGAAAAACAACTCAAAAACCACCCCAAAGAAGACCCAGCTTTGATAAAAAACCGAAGATTACAGACTGGTTGGAGGCTCATATACCTGAGATTATTTCTGGCAAGTTAGTGGGATTTGTACAGGGTAAATATGCTCCCTTGTCGGGGGATTGATGTGGCTATGTTTGGGGTAAAACAAAAAAACACATCGTTTTGCCCCCTAGTCAAGGAGCGGAGTAAACAAACCTAATTATGGGCTAGTCAATCGATTGTAGATTGTAGATTGTAGATTGTAGATTGTAGATTGTAGATTTTAGATTGTAGATTTTAGATTGTAGATTTTAGATTGTAGATTTTAGATTTTAGAGGCGACCCCACGGATAAATGCGGGGGCTTGAGGATTTTGGATTTTAGATTTTGGATTGATTCCACGGATAAATCACGTGGCGGGTACCACCTTTGAAATTCTTGGTCGAACGATTTGAGATTTACTTCACAGATGAATCTGGAGCTTGAACAAGAGTCTAAAACTTTGAGCTGCGGGCGGTTCCTGTCAGAAACTGGTATCCGTTTTTGGGCGGGGTCAAAAAGCCATTTAAACTCTCTCCTCCCTAGCCACAAGGTTTGCTTAGAAGAATGTATCAAACTTTTACAAAGAAACCGAGCAAACTCATAAAGTCTCTCTCTGCCCTGACAAAAGCAGTTAGCTAGCACGATGCTGGTTCTCCATTTTTCAGATTGGACTCTACACGGCCCTCAAAACCCTAAAAATGAAGAATTGTAAAGTTTTATCAAGATATTGGGACATCTGAATTAAAATCTTCTCATAAAAAAGACTAGCTTTTAGCAGGCGCAAATTGTGGAAAAAGGTTTAAAACTCAGAATATGAGATCGAGTTCGCTGCTCTTACATGGTGCAATAAAATGTAACTTTTGATGCCAGAACCAGTAGCATGAACTTTGTCGAAGGCCGAATGCCCGTCAGGCAAATGCCTTCAGAAAATCGCCTTCTTGGCACTGCATCAAATCTTAAGTGCAATTACTTTCCTTTGACGGGAGCCGCAGCCTTCGAGCAAACATTTAGCTCCAGGGCTTACGCACCAGAACTTTGATAAACCGGGTTTTTTAACCGGGAGCGAGGGCGGCAACAAAGTGTTTTCGTTCATCAAACCCGGTTTCAGCGTCCGAGACTGAACTCGATCGAATGAATGCAGTCGCAACCGATGTTTAAAAGTGGCGATACTGCAAGTTGCGTGCAAAGCAGGGAGCTAACCGCAGTGATGGATCTCGATTGTTTACCTTACGGCGCAGGCCACGCACAGGAAGGGGTCTGTCTGCTAGTCCGAATGGGGCCGCACCGCATTTTACTCGACTGCGGTATAGAGGATATTGCACCGCTGTCAGCGACACTAAATCGATCGCTGCCAGCCGATTTTGTGGTGTGTACCCACGCCCACTCTGACCATGCCAGAGGTTTGCTAGCACTCAATCAATCTTTCCCCCACTTGCCAATTTACGGCAGCGAAGTGACAGCGCGACTGCTACCGCTCAACTGGCCAGAACTGGCTCAGCAGCCAGAGTCCCGGTTCTGTCAGGGACTGCCCTGGCAGTCGCCGCTCGAAGTGCGCCCTGGACTGAGCCTGCAGTTGTTCCCGTCGGGTCATTTGCCCGGGGCGGCGACTGTGCTGCTGACTTATGCCGCTCCGCACCGCACCTACACCGTGGTTTACACCGGCGACTTTTTCCTGTCCAATTCTCGTTTGGTGGAAGGTTTGCCCCTGGGAGAACTCAGGGGCATGAAGCCGGATGTGTTAATTTTGGAAGGTAGTTACGGCACGGCGCGTCACCCTCACCGCCGACAACTAGAAAATCAGTTAGCCGATCGCATCCACCGTGCCATCGCCGACGGGTACTCGGTACTGCTGCCCGCCCCGGCCCTTGGTTTGGGTCAAGAAATGCTGATGCTGCTCCGCAGTCACCACTACTTTACTGGCCGCGACTTGGATATTTGGGTGGACGGCACTGTCGCCGACGGGTGCGACGCTTATCTGGAACTGTTACCCCAATTTCCCACCGCCGTCCAAAATTTTGCTCTGCACCAACCTTTGTTTTGGGACGAAAGGGTGAAACCCCGCGTCCGCCGGCTGTCTGCCGAACAACGCCCCGGATTGGGAGCCACGCCCTGTATTGTAATTACAGACAAGTTAGCTGATTTGGCTTTGTATGTTGCCGATGGCACACATCCTTGGATTTTGCTCGCCCCTCAAAAACCAGGATATCCCGTCAGCGACTGGCTGGGCAACAGACCCGAATCTGGAGTCACAAGTGTCGAAACTTATCTGCTAGCCGAACACTGCGACGGGCCGGGGACGACCCAACTCATCCACAATTTGCGTCCCCAGCACGTAATTTTAGTCCACGGTTCCCCTGCATATTTGGCTGACTTGGCTAACTTGGACGAGCTGCGAAACCGCTACCAGTTGCACACTCCGGCGGCCGGAACACTGGTCGAATTGCCGATCGGGGAAATGTTTTTGCAGCCCGCTATCCCGGAAACTAACTATGAGGGAGAACTCAGCGAATTAGGGACAGAGGTAGCAATTAGCTTGCCGAGTCCGATTACAGCCGATCCCCGGTGGGCCAATTTTGCCGATACCGGTTTGGTAGAAGCGCGCTGGCAAGGCGAAGAACTGGTACTGCGCGGCATCTCCCAGCGGGAACTCCTTTTTCAAGGCAGCGCCGTTCAGGCCAACCTCGAATGCTGTGGCAATTGCCAGCACTACCGCAGCCAGCGCTGTTGGAACCAGTCCAGTGCTTTGTTTGGCTTTAAAGTTACCCCCGACGGTTTCTGTCCGGTGTTTAAAGCGATACCGGAGTCCGAACTTTTCCTAGAAGATGGGGAAACAGACGGCGAATAAGCTGTCGGGAACCTCGAAACCAGCCCGCAGGCAAAGAAAACAAAAGAACAGTCCTGGACGCACCCAGACAAAAAACCCGGTTTCAGCAGGGGTAAGCTGTCGCGTATTGAATTTTTAAACTACTGTGTACTTACGCTGTTGTGGGGAGTAGGGGTTGGGCAGGAGAGCCCGCCATCAAGCTTAAATTTAAAGGCAAAATAGCTTATGTGGTCACAAACCAGAATATTTTTGGCCTCAACCGGGTTTTTTGCATAATTTCTCCACAAAAAAGGGAGAAAAGTCGTTTTCTTTTCCCCCAAGTTTTCCTTCTGCCTCAAGCGCGAGCTCAAAACTATTCCAAATTCGAGTCCGGGTAGTGATTGCGAATTTGTTCGGCTTCGGGACAATCATCAGAAACTAGGGGTTCGCAGTTAGTTCGGGATACCGAAGCCAACTTCTGGGACACAGCTCCAATACTTTCGAGACGCACCATTTCTTCCCAGGAGCTGATTTCGTCTTCTTCGTCGGTTTCGTAGCGCAGCGTGACTAGATCCCCTTCAATATCTAGGATACGAGCGCGCTCTATCCAACGTTGCTGATCTCGAAGAAAAATAGAAACCTCACGACCATCACAACAGAGTTGATAGATTTTGCGCTGTAGCATTTGTCAGTTCTCCTGCGCAGTGTAACTTGCTTAAAATATGGTCTGTTTACCGTAACGTACTTTGGGTTTTACATCGGAAGGCACAGCCGTATGGACTGGCCAGTTTCACGTTTTCCGCAACTTTGGTACCGATGGGAGTTACCAAATTTGATTTTACCACCAAATCTATCTAGTACGCCATTTATCCAATTACAGGTTGTGCAGCCAGTGGCATCCCTCGTGAGAGGCATTTGCCAGCATAGATCGAAGCATTAGGACTTGACAACGGCACGCGATTAACAGCGACAATAACAACAGACTCTGCCTCAAAAATCTCGCTCTCTTTTGCCTCAAGTCCCCCAGAAACCTCTTGTTTCGACGTTTGTTCGATCGCCCACTAACGCCGTCAAGGCTCAATCTCAACTCTCAAATCTCAAAGCGAAAGCTCTAAAGCGACACTCAAACAGCGACAATAAAAACAGACTCTGCCTCAAAAATCTCGCTCTCTTATGCCTCAAGTCCCTCATAAACCTCTTGTTTGGAGGTTATTTCTAGCCCCCAGTACCCTCTCTGAACTCACTCTAAAATCTCAAATCTAAAATTTAAAATCGATTGTTCGATCGCCCACTAACGCCGTCAAGGCTGAATCTCAAATCTCAAATCTCAAAGCGAAGCTCTAAAGCGACACTCAAACAGCGACAATAAAAACAGACTCTGCCTCAGAAATCTTCCTCTCTTCTGTTTCAAGTCCCCCAGAAACCTCTGGTTTCGACTTTTGTTCGATCGCCCACAGTACCGTCTCTTTCCTCAATCTAAAACCTAAAACCTAAAATCTAAAATCTAAAATCTAAAATCTAAAATCTAAAATCGATTGACCGGAGTGTGATAAAAATCACTGACAGCAGGCAGCCCCTAAATGTAGAAAATGGTGGCGGCCAACAACTAGCTTCAAAACGGGCAGCGGAACCTGTGGCGGTTAAGCTAAAAGAATTGCGGTTCCGTTCAACACAAATTGGAGTCATTGCTCGTGCGTATTAAGGAGGCTAATTGATGGTGTACGCAGAAAATTGGTCGCAGCCGTCTATCTTGGAGCTAGCGCGATCGGGCAACTTTCAAGCCCTGAATTACTGGATTGACAGCTTGCTGCGCCCCGAAGGGATTTATGCCCGCGTCGAACAGGCTCAGGCCGGCTGCGTCCAAATCCTCGTAGAATTCCAGCGCGAATTTGCGCCAGATACTACATTACTAGGGAGCACTCTCCGAGAAGGCTTAGTCAAATTTATTTGCCACCAACTCTGGAGACTCAACTCGCCAGCAGTAGAAGGAGTCAGAATTCACGCGCGCTTGGCTGGGGATGCAGACATTCTCTGGAAACAGTCAGTGCGAATTGTCACTCCGGCAAACCGCCAGCGGCGACGTTACCGTTCCCTACCGGTCGTCGATTGGGTTAAATTTAAAACGTATCGTTCTCTGCTGCTAGTGGGATCGGCACTTGCCTCATTTATTTTAGGGTGTTGGGTCAGCTACCACGAGGCTGTGACCCTGCAGTTAGGCTCTCCAGTATCCCGCTACCAGCAAGCTGCTCTAATTTCGGGGCCGCCTCCAAAACGTGCGGATACGGTGCAAGCGGCCTTAGAAGTGGTACCAGTAGTACAGCAAAAGCAAGTTGCTAATCCTTACGACCCAACAGTAACGCTGATGTTCGGAGGAAACGTGAATCTATCGGATGCGCTCGGAGCATCTGCTGCCAACGATCACCAATGGGCTTTCGCCAATATGGACGAGTATCGGCAAGCAGATGTGGCGATGGTTAACCTAGAAAACTCTTTGACTCGCTCTACATTGGGCTCTGCTAAAAAACAATTAAATTTTAAAGCCGATCCAGAATCGGTGAAAGTATTAACAGCCGGAGGAGTGGATATTGTCAATCTGGCAAATAGCCGCGCTATGGATTACGAGGAACCAGGGCTGGTGGAGACTATGAATACTCTAGATAATAGTGGGATTCAACACCTGGGAGCCGGCAGAGATATTAAAGAAGCGAGGCGTCCAGATATTATTGAAGTTAAGGGTCAGCGAATTGCCTACCTCGGTTATTATGATGCCGAGCTTAACATCGCCGACCAAGGGAAAGCGGGAACTAACCCTCGCCGCAACAATCGCGTGGCGGAGGATATTCGAGCTCTTAGGGGTCAGGTAGACTGGATTATTGTTAATTACCACTGGGGAGTCGAATTGGCAGATTATCCAGGGGACTGGCAGATTGATTTGGCTCGGTTCACGATCGACCAAGGAGCTGATTTGGTAGTGGGACACCATCCCCAGGTATTGCAAGGTGCAGAAATTTACAAGGGCCGCCCGATAGTTTACTCGCTGGGGAATTTTATATTCGGCGGGAATGCTCGCAGGGATTACGATACCGCAGTCCTGAAAGTATCGCTCAAAGACAGGAATATGAAGGTAGAGTTTCTGCCTGTGGAGGTGAAAAAGTTGCAGCCGAAGGTGGTGAAGGGAGCCGCAGCCGATCGCATCCTCAAACGCGTCGAGCAAATTTCTAGTATTTTCGATCGACCGATGGGATCTTCTGTAGTTCTCGATTCCCTAGTCCAGCCAGGAGCGACATCAAAAACTCCAAATTATCCATTGCCCGGAGCAGCAAAGAGCGGTACATACCAGCCGGGGCGAGGTTCCGGGGGAACGTCCGGTGAAAGCAATCAGCAAGGCCCCGGACAACCCAAACCTACTTTGATTTTGCCGGCTTTGCCGGCTGCGCCCCAACAGCCGGACAACTCCTCATTTTTCCCGAACGGGACAGGGCCTGCAATTGAATCAAACCCATCTCCGAATCAAAATTTGCCGCCGCGCATCTACCCCACTCAACCTAAAAATCCCAGCCGGGAACCAGAGCCATTTACAAAAGAGCCATTCATCAAAGAGCCGTTTATTTCGCCCCCATCTCCCAGTCAAGGAGCAGTGCCGAGTCCCCAAAGCTATCTTCCCCCCAGGGCTGTATCTTTTGAAGTCGCACTCAAAGAGCAGCCGGCCTCCGCGATCGTTCCAGCTACCACCAGCAAGCGCTCCAAGCACCGGCTCGCCCTGCCTCCTATAGCTAGGATCATTGGTTAGCCGGTGGGGGCCGGAGCGAGGCAGCAGGGGGAGGATAGGGGCGGTAATGGGTGAACATCAACATACCAGCGACCAATTATTAACGATCGATTTACTGACAACCAATGATCAATGACCTACTACCGATGACAAATGTGTTTGCGATCGCGCTCAAGCAAAAGCAGTACAAAACCTATATCCTCTCCGACGAAACCGCTAACTCTACTCTAGAAGTTGTGCCGGAACGGGGCGGTATTGCCACTAGCTGGCTGGTTGAAGGCAAAGAAATCTTCTATTTGGACGCGGAACGGTTCGCCAATCCCGATCTAACTGTACGTGGCGGGATTCCCATCCTGTTTCCCATCTGCAGCAATCTCCCCGAGAATACTTACACGCACAAGGGAGTGCAGCGTAAGCTCAAACAGCACGGCTTTGCCCGAGATTTGCCTTGGACAATAGGCGAACAAGTTACGGAGGGTTGCGCCGCTCTGACGCTGATTCTCGATAGCTGCGACAAGACGCTGGCTGTTTATCCCTTTGATTTCCAACTAGCCTTCACTTATCAGATTAAAGGCAATTCTTTGGAAATTTTTCAGCGATACACCAATCTGTCTGACGAACCCATGCCGTTTTCTAGTGGTTTGCACCCCTACTTTTTGGCGACGGACAAATCTAAGCTCCGCTTTGAGATTCCGGGGATGCAGTACAGAGATCAGAACACCCATGAAAAGGGTTATTTCACAGGGGTTTTTGACGAGACGCTGGATGAAATTGATGTTTCCTTTGACGAACTCACTGGTCTTGCTGCTACTGTTACTGATGCGGCGAGCGGCTTGCGGCTCACCCTCAGTTACAACTCCAGCTATGGGAAGTTGGTTTTCTGGATGGTGAAGGGCAAGGATTTTTACTGTTTGGAACCTTGGACTGCTCCTCGAAATGCTCTCAACACTGGCGAACACTTGATTTATTTGCAGCCGGGAGCGACTTGCGAGATGCTGGTTCGCATGACTGCAAATTTTATTTAAAAAACACTTGCTATTTCAAATGAGGGGTGCTACTATTAGAAATTGTGTGCGGTAACAATGTTTTCGCGGGTCGCTAGCTCAGCGGTAGAGCATTCGGCTTTTAACCGACCGGTCTCGGGTTCAAATCCCGGGCGACCCATAAAAAATTTGTGAGTTAAAAATTTTGAGTTTTGAGTGGAATGCTCGGAACTCAAAATTTTGTTTTTTGAACTTTTTAGTAAATCTGGAAAGATAGTGCGCGATCGGTGGCAAATTGTCTTAAGATTATCGTAAGAATTGAGCTTGTTCAAAATTCACTGCCCAAAAATCACAAATAATTAGGAGGAATATCTATGGCGCTTGTACCTATGCGATTGCTGCTCGACCACGCGGCTGAAAATGGTTACGGCCTACCGGCTTACAACGTCAACAACATGGAGCAAATCCAAGCGATCATGCGCGCTGCTGACGAAACCAACAGCCCTGTGATTCTGCAAGCTTCTCGCGGCGCTCGCTCCTACGCTGGCGAAAATTTCCTGCGCCACTTGATTTTGGCAGCAGTTGAAACCTATCCTCACATTCCCATTTCCATGCACCAAGACCACGGCAATGCCCCCGGCACTTGCTATTCTGCCATGCGCCAAGGTTTCACCAGCGTCATGATGGACGGTTCTCTGGAAGCGGATGCTAAGACTCCTGCTAGCTACGAGTACAACGTTGAAGTTACTCGCGAAGTGGTGAAAGTGGCTCATTCGATCGGCGTTAGCGTTGAAGGCGAACTGGGTTGCTTGGGTTCTCTGGAAACAGGGATGGGCGAAGCAGAAGACGGCCACGGCTTTGAAGGTGCGCTTTCTCACGATCAGTTGCTGACAGATCCTGAACAAGCTGTGGATTTCGTTGAGCAAACCGGCGTTGATGCTCTAGCAGTCGCGATCGGCACTTCTCACGGCGCTTACAAGTTCACTCGCAAGCCGACGGGCGAAATTTTGGCAATCAGCCGCATTGAAGAAATTCACCGCCGCTTGCCGAATACTCACTTGGTAATGCACGGTTCTTCTTCTGTGCCCCAAGAATTGCTGGAAATCATCAACAGCAACGGCGGCAAAATCCGCGAAACCTACGGCGTACCTGTGGAAGAAATCCAAAAGGGCATCAAGTGCGGTGTTCGCAAGATCAATATCGATACTGACAACCGTTTGGCGATTACCGCGGCGGTGCGCGAAGCTTTGTTTGCCAAGCCCGATGAGTTTGATCCCCGCCACTTCTTGAAGCCGTCGATCAAGTATATGCAGAAGGTTTGTAGCGATCGCTATAATTCTTTCGGTTGCGCCGGTCACGGTACAAAGATTAAGCAAGTGTCTTTGGACGATTTTGCAGCTAAGTATGCTAAGGGCGAATTGAGCTCTTCTGCTAAGAAGACTGTGGCTGTTTAAGAATTTTAGGTTTTAGATTTTAGATTTGTCTGAGGTCTAAAGTTAGGATTGCCGGGTAGCTTTGAAGTTGCCCGGTTTTTGTTTTTGAGAGTTTATCAGCAATTGGGTTGAAAACCCCATCCTTTTAGAATGACTTTTTCTTGCCCTGAGTATATTGTATTATCAGAGCAAGAAGAGAGTTTAAATCCCATTGCGGGGAAAAGTGAATTGCAACTTATATCGAACTCAGGTTAATATTAAGTAAGCAACAGTTGAGGATGTAATTTATGAATAGTGATTTGTTTCGCAAGATTACTCAAACACTCAAACAGCAATTTCCGAAGGCTACTGATGAATCTCTGATGCAAAAAGCGCATGAGATGTATGAAGCTGAAATGCAACGAAGGTCAACGCTTTCTGGAGCTGAAAAGCTTCGCGCAAAACTTGAAGACAAACTTCTTTGAAAATTTCATTGGGAGAAACTGTCTGATCGTGACGCTGAAGACACCATATTTACTGTCATTGTGTAAGTCCTATTTGCAAAGATTCTGCTGCGGCGATCGCAGTATCCCTACTTTTGCTTACAATGAAGCTAATGTTCGTGGGAAATTCAACGGTTTGAATCAAAGGTGAACGAATGGCAAAAGTTATTGCAGTTACAGAAGCTATTAAAAGCCTGGCTGAGGCTGAATCCAGGTTAAATTTGATCCGAACTGAGGATGAGGCTTTTTTTACAGAGTGGCAAACCCAATTGCCAAGTCTCAGCGATTCTGAACAGACTGCTTTGGATACGCTACGACGTAGATTGCTATATCATAGAGCCGATGGAGAATTGTTAGAAGGGGCAGTGACTTTGCTGGTGGCATCACCTTTGTTAGAATTGGCGGGATTCTACGATCCACCGTTTAGGATGAAGGCTGAAGCTGCGATCGAAATTGCGATCGATGATGGGGAAGAAACCCTGCGCGGACGAATTGATATCTTGATTTTGCAGAATCAGCTTTGGGTAATAGTTTTGGAGTGTAAGAAGACTACCATTTCGACGCGATCGGCATTACCTCAAGCATTAGCATACATGATGGCAAATCCTGATTTGGATAAACCGAGATTTGGTATGTTGACGAATGGCGATGATGTGTTGTTTGTAAAACTCAGGGCTCAACCTACACCCGAATACGGGTTATCGCGGGCATTTTCGATTTATACTGTGCGAAGTGAATTGCGATCGGCTTTTCAAGTCTTGAAGCATTTAGGCCAAGGCATCACTGCCATCTAAGTTACGGTGAAGGGCGCACAACACGAATCAGTTTACCTTGCAAAGATTCTTCTGCTGTAATAGCGGCGTTGATTCGGTTAGCGAGTGCTTCCCAATTGCGATCGTTCGTACAGGCGATAATGCCAGCATGAAGGGGCTGTATGCGGTGCAGCCGAAAGAAATCTTTACGGTTTTCGGTAATGACGACCGGTTTTTCGCTAGTAGCAAAAGCTAAAACATCCGGGTCAGGAATTTTCTGATTGGCTCTGCCTGCTTCTTGGACAGTCAAAACATCATGTCCTAAAGCTCTCAGTAATTCTACAACAGGATAGGGGTATTGCTCATCGGCATAGAGACGTGCCATCTGCTACAAATCTTCGTCCATCACTTCATCGTTTTCCCGAATTTCTGTTTCAATTTCATCGGAGAAAGCTTCGGCGTATGCCCAAGCGTTAGCAATATCAGTCGCAGATAGCGATAGATAGCTTGTGAGTAAATCAGCTTCGCTGTAGCCAATGCGACGAGCTTCTACAAGTCCCCAAACGGTGATGCGAGTTCCAGCTATGCACGCACTCCCGCCACAAACACCAGGCGTTTTTTCTATACCGCGCCAAGGAGTGATTTTGCCTTGGGATAGGAGTTGAACGACTTGAGCTTTTTCGTCGTCAGAGAGTGCCAGCAGTTGAGGCTCTAATTCTTTTAGCGTCATGGCAAACAATGGAATTGCTACTACCAATTATTGTATCGAACCGATCGCCCCATTTACCCGATCGCCCATTGCCACTTCTAGTAATGGGGGTGAAGGGCGAGAATGCCAGCAAGGGTTGTATCAATTACACCGCCTGGGCGATCGCATATTGCCTCAGTACAGGTGAAATCGTGTAAAAATTTGCTTGTTGTTCAATCAAGCAGCGCCGCGATAGAGATTGCAGGGCATTTAGCAAATCTGAAGCCGGAATTATCTCATTTTCTAGCAATTTTGCCCGGTTGATTGGCTGGCTTTCTTTCGCTAACAAGGAGATTACTTGTTTTTCTAGTTCCGATAGGCGATCGAACTGCTGCTGTAAAACATCTTTCAAATCTTCGGGCAACAATATGGTATCATTTGGTAATAACTCTGTCACGCCTCCACCCAAGTCTTGAATCAGATTCGCCACGCTTTTTAACCATAGGGGGTTGCCTTGGTAGCGATGAATGAGAGTTTCACTGTTGTCGCTTGCTTCTAACCCATAGTCTCTGAGTATTTCCCGTCCGACGGCTATGTCTAAACCTTTGAGTTGTAAGTTACGAATAGAAGTATTTTGGCTTTTAACTTGAGTCACTTCTCTCGGTTGTTCCCAACCGATTAACATCAAGCAGCTTTGATGGGATAATTTTTCTATTTGTTTGAATAAAGTGCGATATTCTTCGTATTCTGGTTTATATTTTCCTGCCAATTCGCCGCTACAGAAAAGGTTGTGAACGTCATCTAAGACGATTAAACAGCGATGGTTTTGTAAATACTTAATCAGCGGTAAGCATTTTTGTTGGTTGGACAAATCTTGTTTCTCGGAATGGGAAAAAAGCTGTATTAGGTTAGATTGAAATTTTTCTAGGGTGGGGAATTCGTCTAGTGTGTACCAAACTGCGTACTCAAACTCGTCTTTAATTTGTTGTACGAGTTGCACTGCTAGGGTGGTTTTGCCGATGCCGCTGATACCGGTGAGGGTGATGAGGCGGCAGTGTTGTTGTAGAATCCAGGTGGTTAGGGTGTGGAGTTCGGGAGTGCGATCGAAGAAATCACCCAAATCTGGCATTTCGCTTAAATCTTGATGTGAGATTTGAGATTGTTTTCTGTTAGATGTTTCTTGATTGGGTGGGTGTGATTTTGGGATATTTGGTGGGTGTCTTCCTTCTGCACAGATGTTGAAAATACTGCTCACGTTGTTTGCAAAGTTTAAAGCATTAGAGACTTGAAACCTGTGAATTGCCGATCGAAAATTCTTTTTATTGACATCTTCTCCCAACTCTTCTGAAAGTAATTGCCATAATTCCGAAGCCGCATTCCTAACACGACTTTCAGAACAGTCAAAGTCTTTGGCTACGTGCTTGTATGTATCGTGTTGTAGAGTTGCTTTTAGTACCGCTTCTTGTAAATCGTCAAGATATTGACCCGTTTTCTCGAAGACTATGCGATCGGCGAGGTTTAGCATTTCTTTCAGATTCATCGGGTCAAGAGGATGGGATTTTTTGAGTATCATATCACATTTTTAGACAGGGTAAACGCATCTAAATTAATTTGACAAACACCTAAATTTGTGCATTGCTAAATAACTAAAAAAACTTTCTAAA
>NZ_JAUBRA010000065.1:0-39476 GCF_036701555.1 Microcoleus sp. Pol10D4 | reverse complement strand
AGTCCCCTATTAGCCAACATCGCTCTTAACGGGATTGAAAGTATTCACAGATACCATAAGGATGGATTTAGAATAACTGGCAAAACCCCAGCGTCAAACATTGTCGAAACATCAATCCGTTATGCGGATGATATGGTGATAATGCTTAGACCTCAAGACGATGCAGTCAAAATACTTGCCGAAATTGATAATTTTTTAGCAGCAAGAGGAATGATGGTAAGTGCTAAGAAGACCAAGATTACCGCTACGACAGATGGATTCGACTTTCTCGGCTGGCACTTCAAAGTGTTAAGCGACGGAAGATTTAAAAGCTACCCCTCAGTGGATAATTTTAAAAAGTTCCGTTTGAAGGTAAAGAACATCGTTAATTGCTCGAATTATGGTTCTAAGGTAAAAGCCGAAAAGCTAGCACCAATAGTTAGAGGATGGAGAAATTACCATAGGTTCTGTGATATGTCAGGAGCAAGGTTTTCACTTTGGTTCTTAAATCACAGAACATACACGGTATTTAACAAGGAATCCAAAAATACCAGAGAATCAAGCGTTAAGCTTGTTAAGAAGGCATTTCCAACGGTTCCTTACTCCGAAAACAAACACATCTCCGTCAAAGGGGATAAATCGCCCTATGACGGAGATTTAACTTATTGGAGCGAACGCAATAGTAAGTTATACGATGATTTGACCTCTAAAGCCCTTAAAAAGCAAAACCATTCATGCGGTCATTGTGGGATGAAATTTATGAGCGACGAGCGAGTAAATCTACATCACATCGACGAGAATCATGATAACTGGAAACCTAAAAATCTTCTAGCAATCCACGAATCCTGTCATGACTACTCACACATGAGCAAAAGGGTCACTCCCTAAGAATATCGGGAGCTGGATGCACGGAAACGGGCACGTCCAGTTCTAACTGAGAGGTGCTGGGGATAATACCCCACATCGACTCAACCAGAGTACGGTGCACAGGATTACGCTATTCCCAGAGACTTGGTAAACTTTCGATGGCAGTTGAAGGGATTACTGGAGTCGGAAGGCGATGGCTCTTGTCAATTCACACATCTCGGTAAAATCCCCGTCGGCGCTCTTCCCCTGGCGCTGTTCAACAAAGTCCAGGAACCCCTGCTGCTGTCAGAGTTAATGAAGTTAGAAGGCTCTGTAGAGATTGCTTTATCTGCGGGGTTATCTTGTTTGGAAGAACGGCGGGCTGATTTACAGATTTATCGAGCGCAGCTTCGTCGGATTCTGGTCAATTCGCTCTACTTTTTAGAGGTGAAAGCTGATGGCAACAATTTCTATAAAATTGGGGTGACAACTCGATCGATCGAGGAACGCATCGCGGAGGTGCAGCGGGATGTGAGGGCGCATTACTCGGATGTGGTTGTCAACTTGCTGGGATTGTGGGAACATCGGGGGAATGTGGAGCTGTACTTCAAACACCGGTACAAAGCTTTTAATCATCGCATTGGGAAACTAACGGAGTATTTTGTGTTTCCGAACGTCAAGGCGGTGCTGAATGATTTGTACGGAATGGAAGCAAAAGTGTTGTCGGCTGCCCTCGTCGGATGCGATCTGCAACTGGGGTAGGAAGTGAAGAAGTGCGATCGCGAAACTGGTCAAATCTTGCGGATTGTATCGTTGGCTGGAGCAATATCAACTGCAATCACCGTAGCATAGGGATTGAGAGCTTCTTCAGGCACTTGAATCGTTAACTCCCCAAAAGGATCGGCACTTAACATAGAATCGACAATGGCACAGCGAGTTGAGTATTGTAATGATTCCCCTCCAGCGACTTGAGAAACGGCTTGAATCCGTTTAATGGGTACACCTCGTACTGTTACTGAATCGTAGGGCTTCATCAGCAAGAACAAGTAAAAGCGATTGCCCAGCCGAGTAGAAGGGCCGTAGAATTGCCAAGGTTCCAGTCCAGGCTGTGTTCTGGAGATACTCTGGGCATAGATAGCCATCCATGCTTCTACGGATTGCAACAAATCCAATTGTTCAGATTGAATTTGCCCATTACCCATAGGACTGACATTCAACAGCAAATTGCCGCCTTTACCTGCAACTTCACAGAGGGTATGAATAAGTTGGCGAGCTGACTTGAATTGGGTGTCCTTCGGGTTGTAACCCCAGCTTTCATTCAGAGTTAGGCAAGCTTCCCAAGTGCGTTGAGGCGGTTGGGGGGGAATGAATTGCTCGCAGGTATCGAAGTCTCCAAATCCAGGGAGGCGATCGTTGATTAACAAATGCGGTTGCAGCGAGCGAATCATTTCATGTAGCTGTCTAGCTTGCCATTGTTCTGGCTTTCGCTCCCAACCGCCATCAAACCAAAGCAAGTCAATCTTTCCGTAGTTGCTCAACAATTCTTTGACTTGAGCGAACATAAATTCTAGGTAGCGCTCCCACTGAGAACTCGTCGGCTGTCGAAACTTCCCAAACTGATACGGTTTATCGGCTTCTGTGAAAGCCGGGTAGTCAGGGTAATGCCAATCAATTAAGGAAAAATACAACCCAATTCGCAAACCTTCAGCCCGCATCGCCTCCACAAATTCTCGGACAATATCTTTTTTGTACGGCGCATACTCGATAGAAAAGTCGGATTGTTGGGTATGAAATAAGGAAAATCCATCATGATGTTTAGCCGTCAAAATCACATACTGCATCCCCAAGCGTTTTGCTAAATGAGCCCAAGTTTGAGGGTTGTATTCAGTCGGATTGAAAGTTTGGGCGGTGCGGTGATAGTCTGCTACCGGGACATCTTGGCAGTACGGCAAGCTAAAGACGCCTCCCACCAACGGCCAAGATAATTCGTACCCGCACTGGCTGCTGTGACTCCAGTGAACAAACATTCCCAATCGTGCTGTCTCAAACCAGTTATTTTCTTGAGTCATTGGTTTACGCTGAAATATAGGCGGTATTGTGAAAGAGTAATGTTTACTCGCAGGTAAAATTAATAAGCTAAGGTATACTTCTTTGTTGGATTTGGCTGCAATGAACCTCCCCACAATACCCCACTGAAAATCATGAAAGCAGACACCATCGAAATTGTTGGTTTTCACGCACATATTTACTTTGATAATGATAACAGCGATGCTGCTGCGCGTGTACGCGAAGGATTGGCTCAGTTTGAGGTGCAGCTAGGGCGTTGGCATGATAAACCCATAGGCCCCCACCCCCAAGCGATGTATCAAGTTGCGTTTTTACCCCCGCAGTTTGGCAAAGTAGTTCCCTGGTTGATGCTCCACCGCGAGGGGTTAGATATTCTCGTCCATCCCGAAACAGGGGATGATGTGGCAGACCATACTCTACATTCTTTGTGGCTGGGAGAAAAACTAGAGCTGAATGTCGAAGTTCTGCGACCTAAAACAGCCAACGCGAAGTTCTAAGTCATCGCTTTCTGCGGTGGATTGCTCTATGTAGAGCAAACACTACTTGCTAGGTTCGGTAGTCCGCAAACTAAATTATTTGCTCAGAGATATCGTTGATTTATTAGTCAAAAACAGGCTAATCTTTGGCAATTGTAATTTATTTGAAGTAACAAATGACAGTTAAAGCTATTTCCGCCACCATCCTTTTAGGTGCAATTCCACTTCATGTTTATCAACTACCCGACGGCGGCTACAAAGTCGATGCGATTGGGGTTATGGGTGCGGTGGACAAAAAGGGCAGCGCATTAACTAAGTTTCTCGCTGGGAAATCGGCTTTAGCTTTGCCTTTTGGCGGATACAATTTTACACAAGCCCAAAGCATTCCAGTGGAAGGTAACGCTCAATTAATCAAGCCCGTTCCCATTGCATTAGCTACGGCATACTGGCTCAATGAAGCAACCAAAGGCAACGTGAAAGCTCAAGCTTTAGTGCAAGCTAGCATGGCAGAATCCATCGAACGGCGGGCTGACGTGGCATTCACCATCAAGCGTACTGAATCTGAGTACAATCTGCGGTTTGGTAAATCCTTTGAGTCGGTTATGTTGGGCAACCGACAAGACGTTATCGATAGGAGATTACCCGGTGATGATTTGTACTTGCCAGAGGGGATTAACTAACCGAAAGTGCGATCGCTCCCAACACCTCAGTTTTGAGGAAAACCGAACTAAATACCAACACCAACCCGTACCCCAAATCTCGAATAGTGAGATCGTCAAACAACAACCTAGACGAACGCCACCTCCGATTTCTAAGAAAGCTTCAGGAAACTGCGGAGAGTTTTTTAATGCGCCTAAAAAAATGGTCAATTGTTGCCACTCATTAGACTTCTCCAATAATTATTGTAGAACAGGCATCCTACCTGTTCTTGAGTATCTTTTTAGGAGAGGTCTATTAAGTATTGTTTTTGACAAAAGTTTTTAAGCTAGAAGTGTTGGGAAGTGTGTTTGGGCTTTCCTCGTTGTTGAAGTAGACGAACACGATTACCAGGACCGGATGGCAGCGGGCAATCTCAAACAGTTTGTTACTTATTTCGATTGGAAAAGCTAGACGGCGCGATCGCTTTACATCACGCAGCAGTCGATGTGCACGGTGTTGAAATCTCTTGTAAGTAAAACGATAACGCTACGCCAGCCTGATTTAGCTCACAACTACCAAGGCGAAAGACTGTTGTACAAAGCTTAGGTGCAAATTATGAGAGAACGAAACTCTCCAACAATATGAAAACCCCGTTTAGTTTCCCACTGTTGATAGTCTGTAGTTTTTGTGGTAAGATAATCTTACCACAAGTAAGATGAAGGTACCAGCTATGACCTCAAACGAAGTGGAGGTGAAGTTGATAGAGGTACTTCAAGGCATCCAGAGCGATAGCGGATACGACGCAAGCCATATTGCGGGAACGATCTGTCCGCTTAGAGACCTTGAAGGATTTGACAGTATGCTCTGGCCCGTCGCTATTTGCATACTTGCCTCTGCACTTGGCGTAAACATCCCTAACAACAACAACATTTTTCTCTCAAACGATGGCAAACGGGCACTCACTATTAGTGAATCAGCGGCTGTAGTCTGCGAGATGGTCAGCAAAAAGGAAGATCAAGCATGACCGAAACAATAGAAAAAAAAGCAATTATCGCGAAGCGCATTCGTGAAGCTCGCAGGATGGCCGGTCTCTCCCAAGCTCAAGCAGCACAGATGCTGGGTCTTCACAGACCATCAATTTCAGAAATAGAGGCCGGTCACAGAAGTGTTTCGGCTGAAGAGATAGCAAAGTTTGCTGAAATTTTTGATGTCAGTGTGTCGTGGCTACTTGGTGAGGGCGCGGACAAAGTTGATGTCCATGACAACAAACTTCAACTTGCAGCCAGAGAACTACAAAAGCTTAAGCCAGAAGACCTCGATCGGCTTTTAAGGATACTTGCTTCAATGCGAACTGGCGGAAACAAACTGTGTTAATAGCATTATCCGCCTCAATCCAAACTGGGGGAGACAAGCTGTGAGTAATCAGATGCAAGTATTGGCTCAAAAAGCAATGCTTAAATCAATTGATGTGCGGAATCAAGCAAGATTAGGTCTTAATAGCCCGATTTGCATCTATGGCTTGTGCGACAATCTGAATGTGAAAGTCCGGTTTGTTGACATCAGCATGGAAGGAATGTATCTCAAAGATGAGGAGCCAGCTATCTTGCTTTCAGCATTACGGCCTTTGCCTAGGCGCAATTTTACCTGTGCACACGAGCTTGGACATCACATTTTTGAACACGGTTCGACGGTTGATGAACTCATAGAAGACTCAGACCAACCTAAGACTTTCAACCCAGAAGAATTTTTAGTTGACTCCTTCGCCGGTTTCCTACTCATGCCAATTTTAGCTGTGCGGAAAGCCTTCGTTTCGCGGGGATGGGATGTCGCTTCGGCAACGCCAGTTCAATTTTTTACAATTGCTTCTAGTTTTGGCGTTGGTTACAAAACCTTGATCGATCACATGACTTATGCTCTAAAGATGATTGATCGCTCGCAAGCTGCCTTGCTTCTCAAATCTACACCAAAGGCTATCCGCAAAGATATTTTGGGGCGCTCATCAACAGATCCTTTGATCGTTGCTGATGCACACTGGTCACTGAGTACGCTAGATGCCGAAGTTGGAAGTCAACTTCTACTGCCAAGCACAGTAAAGGCGACAAATGACACTATTACTTTTCAAGAATATAACCCTTTAGGGTGTTTATTTCGAGCCACCCGTCCGGGTCTGGTGCGCGTCTATTGCCCTACGAACAAATGGGCAATATTTGTTCGCATTTCCCGTTATCAATTTATTGGTCTAAGTAAATATCGCCACATTGAAGAGGTTGAAGATGAATAACAGCGATCCTCTTTTAATTGAAGAAACAAACCTTTCGCGTGCTTGGTCTCGTGCGTTTCTGCACATTATCAATAATCCCGGTAAAGAAATTTCGCCTCTACTGGTAAGTTTAACGGGTTTGACTAATGGTATCGCACAGGAAGAGCGAGGAATTCGAGAGGCACTTGACAATAGCCTTATTGCTAATAATAAGCAAAAAGTTCACACAGTTGCGAACACGATCTTTCCCAACTCTCTATGGAAGCGGTCTAAATACGACCGAAATAGATTATTTGAGATGTATCTTAATGCTCTCCCCAGATATAAGGCTCTAGAACGCCATAAAAATCAGCGCGGTATTTACTTTGAAAGGCTGATAGCATTTGGTTCGGGTCCCGAAAATGGCAATCAACTTGAATACATCATTTCTCAATACAAGTCACGCCAAGGTGTTAGAACAAGTATGTTTCAAGCATCGATATTCGATCCTGCACGAGACCACGTTTCCAGTGCACAAATTCCTTTTCCTTGTCTCCAACACGTGAGCTTTGTCCCTCACAAGGACAAAACCTTAACAGTTAATGCTTTCTACGCTACCCAGCAGATATGGGAGAAAGCCTACGGCAACTACTTAGGTCTTTGTAGATTAGGTGATTTCATGGCTCACGAAATGGGATTGACGTTGGGACGTATGAATTGCTTCGTCGGTGTAGCCAAGCTAGACACCATTACCAAGTCACATCACAGCCTCACTCTGCTCAAAAATGTAGCTCGAAATGCGCTGCACCCAACAAATGACCAACAGACAGCGGAGCGAATATAGCATGGGAACCAAACGTCAGAAACATCTTACTGAAAACCTCGAAGAAAATAAACAACTAAGTCTTGACTTTGGTGAATATAGCGATAAACGAAGCCCAGCGCCAGAGATTATTTCACACATTTTGCCCGCCAAGCCTACCGTTGTATTCAATACTTATTGGCGATTCGCTGCTGAACGCCAAAGAATATTTTTCAAAAAGTTAGAAAATGCACCGATACCTTGGACTGACGACTCAATCCTTTCGACGTATAAGTTTACTAATGCCTACCGTGCATCCGATCGTGTAAGCCAGTATTTAATCCGTAATGTCATCTACCAGAATAATCGTCCGTCATCACCTAACGAGGTATTCTTTAGAATTATCCTTTTCAAAATCTTCAATAAGATGGAAACGTGGGAGCTTTTGGAGAACAAACTTGGTTCGATTATTTACGCAGAATATTCCTTTGAACGATATGACAAAGTTCTCACAGATGCCATTCAATCAGGTCAAACTATCTATTCTGCGGCATATATTATGCCATCTGGAGGAACAAGTTTCGGACATACTGCGAAACACCGCAATCACCTCAAGCTAATCGAGCTAATGATGGCTAGTGAACTGCCCCAAAAGCTGGTCGATGCCAAGAATATGCACCAAGGATTTGATTTGATCCGTGAATATCCAACTATCGGCGATTTTTTAGCATATCAGTTCATTACTGATGTTAACTATAGCGAAATTACTAATTTTAGCGAGATGGAATTTGTCATTCCAGGACCGGGAGCCCTAGATGGCATTCGTAAATGCTTTAGTGACCTCGGCGGACTGAACGAGCCAGAAATTATCAAATTCATGGCAGAAATTCAAGACTCTGAGTTTGAGCGACTAGGACTCACTTTTCAGTCTATCTGGGGGAGAAAGCTGCAATTGATTGATTGCCAAAATCTCTTCTGCGAAGTCGATAAATATGCGCGAATTAAACATCCAGATATAGCTGGAATATCGGGTCGCTCTCGCATAAAACAGAGGTACTCGGGTAAAACAAAACCAGTCGATTACTGGTATCCTCCCAAGTGGGGAATTAACCCCGCTATTGAAGAATACAGAACAGCTAAAGCTCATACTCAGTTTAAGTGTAAATAGAATCACAAGGAGTGAATGATGGATTTTCGAGAATATCAAGAACAAGCGCTGAAGACCGACCAAGTTCCCAGTAAGACAGGAAAGGGAATAACTGTACCTCTACTCGGCTTGGTTGGTGAAGCAGGTGAGTTGCTCATTCAGTACAAAAAGTACCTTCGTGACGGCGAAGCCCATAAGCTTTTCCCAGAACGTGTTGCAGAAGAATTGGGCGATCTACTTTGGTATATTGCAAATGTGTCTAGCAAGTTTGACCTTGATTTGGCAGAAATTGCGGAAGGTAATCTTCAAAAGTGTCGCGCCCGTTGGGGATGGAAAGATTCAGTAACAGGTGTGTACATATTTGACAGTGATTTTCCAGAACACGAGCGCTTACCACGTCAGTTTGAGGTCGAGATTATGGAGGTGAGTGAAAATGGCTCAGTCAAGATGAAAGCATTTATCAATGGAGAAAAAATTGGGGACGATCTTACTGACAACTCCTACTCCAGTGATGGCTACCGCTTTCACGACATTTTCCATTTCTCATATGCCGCAGTTTTAGGTTGGTCGCCAGTCATTCGCAGCAACCTTAAGTGTAATAACGTCAAGCGCAAACGAAAAAGCAATCCCGCTATTGACGAAGTTGAAGATGGCGGCCGTGCAATAGCCATAGAGGAAGGTTTATCAGCTCTTGTGTTTAGCTATGCCAAGGATCACCAATTTTTAGAAGGAGTTGACACTCTTGATTATCAACTCCTAAAAACTATCAAAAATATGACATCTCATTTAGAAGTTTCTCAGTGTTCGTTTGGGGATTGGGAAAAAGCTATTCTAAGCGGCTACGAAGTCTGGCGACAGGTAGAAAAAAATCGAGGTGGAATGGTTATTTCAAATCTTGATGAACGTTCTATAATCTATCAAGATTTTGAGATATTGAGTTGATGGGTTCGGCAATCAAAGAATCTGTTTGAACTAAGATTTAACCCACAGCAATTACACTTCCTACCGCATATAAAGTTGTATGGCTTATGCTCAAAAACCATGCGGATATGCCTAATTCTACAGCTATTTCTTGACATCTGTTATGCAGTATTACGAACGGTTTACCTGTTGATAACCGTTCGATTTCAATATCCGTCCACGAAATTCCCTGGCTCCACCCCTTACCAAGAGCTTTGAGTACCGCTTCCTTGGCAGCAAAACGACCTGCAAAATACTGGATACGGTTGAGACCTGTTCCAGCAGCCATACATTCTGTCTCTGTGAAGCATCGCGTTTCAAAACGATTTCCGAACCGATCTATTATTTCTTTAATTCGTTTGATTTCAACAATATCAATACCGTGATCAATAATATTCATGCTGCTACTTAGTTGAATATTTAACTTAATAAAGCTTTGAAAAATTAGCGATTATTTTTCATTTCTGTAAAAAAGTGTCAACCATTAGTTTTTGAAAAATTAAAATTGATAAAAGACAGGCTTTGTGTTACTTTTAACATACAGCGGATGGCGTGGACAACCTCTCTGGGTAATTCCCAAACAGTAGAGTGCCTCAAAGCTAGTTAGCCAATCTAGAACCTCTTTGCAACGGTTATTAAAAATCCCATTATTACCCCAAGCTACAATAATTTTATCCGCTGATTTAACAGCTTTTTCGAGATAGCGGTCATTTTCTGATCCTACGGGGTCAGTTACCTTTTTTAGTTCTGCGGGTTTTGAAGATCGGTAAGCAAATAAGTTGACCACTTCAAGCGAACCATAACCCCAAGACTGAGCAAAACTGATGCAGCGACGCAAGGTGGGGTCATCAGTAGTTGCATCCGCACGACTGGGATTAAGCATAACAAAAACGACCCTTGGAGCATTAATATCCCACTCCCTCCATAACGAGTAGCGGTAGCTCCCGATTAAGTCGATCACTGCACCTTTTCTCATAGTTGTTTTACCTAAGCACCCCAGAAACTCTTCCATTGATTATTAGTCAAATATCTAAATATTAAAGGGCTACTTCCATCGCCCATCGAATCCAACAAAATGTCCAACGGAGGGACTCTATATCCTCATTATTTAGGCAATAAACACTACTATTTATGGATTCTCTGATAAGCAGATTAGCACGACCCGCTGTTTTGCGATCGCCACCGACCCCCAATTTTTGGCAAACTAAAACCAACCCCAACCCCAACCCGCCCGCCATGCCCAAAATCCCCGAATGCGACCGCTGCCTCCTTTACGCCCGCAATCCTCACTTAGTCTGTGCCGTCCATCCCACAGGCCCCAACACCGATAATTGCCCCGACTTCCGAGAAGAGCCTAACACCGCATCAGAGGAATTGTGGGAACCCGAAGGCGCGAGCTACTACAACGGCGAACTCATCCTGCAACCTCCGCAGCGGTGGACTTTAGAACAGCAGCTAGAGCTTTTGGATACCCACCCGCTGTTCACTGGTCGGTGTCCCCAATGTGAAATGACTTATCCCAAGTACGAAACACAGCCGGTGCATTGGGATTGTTTGGAGTGCGGGTGGGTGGATGACTCGGTGTGAGAGCTGCTGGGACTAGGCGGTCGTTAGTTTTATTGGCTGCTGGGCGATGGGAATTGAGCCGGGGAAATTGGCTCTGCTGCTGTCACTTAAGGAAGAAGGAAAAGGGCTGCTAATTCTAAATTTGCGATCTTCGCTTCCCAGTCTTTAGTACAGTAGTGCAGCAAACCGCAACAAATGAGTTCGGTTAACCAGAAACAAACTGCTTCTGGAGAAATTAGAATTTACTAGACACCGTTTTTGTTTATTTAATTATTAATTAAAAGTGAGTTTACTTCGAGAAATTCAGGAAAATACCTGCAATCCAGCTTTGAAAGTATCAAATATTTTACGTCAGTGTAAAATTTTAGCAGCAAGATTGGAATACCAGCCATTAAAAATCTGGTTGGATAGCGAGCTAAATGGATATCCATCTCATATTTCTTTACCTGAATATAGAATTATCACAGTAATTTTATTTGAAGGGGATTTTACCAATGGAGCTTGGCTTTATAAAAACTATGTTTTTAATATATCGAAAGATTTGCTAGATTCTAGTGGCTCAGGAATAGATATTTCTCAAATAAATACTATCTATCTCCGCCAAAATATCAGTGCTTTGGAAAGCCTGATCCGTACTGATGAATCAAATTTAAAACTCGCTTTACCAGGTAATATAGCTCTTATTCTAGGACAATTTGTAGAAAACTTAGAATCGAGTTACCATTGCATAAGTGCTGCGCGGCTTATAAATGTTAGCACTATAGTAAGTATATTGGATGTTGTAAAAAGTAAAATTCTAGATTTTACTTTACAGATAGAAGCAGAAAATCCAAAGGCAGGCGATGTAGAAATTGGTGACAAGCCAATCCCAGATAGCACTTTAAATATGGTTTTTAACAATACTATCTTTAGCCACAGAGGTGATAATATAAGTTACAATGGCGATGGTTGTGTAATTACTGAGGAAAATATGTCAGATTCTAAATACGATCAGCGTGGAGCTAATTTCTCTGAAGGCGATTATATCGACCAAAAAGGCTCGTCGATAGGGATTGGTGTTAATAAAGGAGGAGTCCAAGCTGAGAAGATAGCAGGAACCATCAATGAAGCTCAAAACGATAGCCTGCAACTGATAGAGTTGCTGCGCCAGCAAATCGAAGCTCTAGATAACCAAGAAGTACGTCGTGAAGCATTGGAACATTTGGATGACTTGGCAACTGAGATTCAATCTTCAGCCCCAAAGCCATCGAGGATCAAAGCTTTTTCGAGCGCGCTGTGGAATGTAGTTAAAGATATTTCACTGGTTGCTAATGCCGTAACTGCACTAGCAGAAAGATTTGGCGTCCACTTGTTACCTTTACGATAGGCGATCGCTTTGAGGCAAAACCCAGAGGAGCTAGTGCTTAGTGATGTTCTTGCCGGACTTCAGATTCCTGCCAATCTTGAATAGCCCTGACAATAAAAACACCTACTGGGTTATCAATGGCTTTTTCAAAAACGACCAGACCCCTTTCATTGGCAGCGTCGATCGCTCGCTGTTTCCAAGTTGGATCGCTCTCTATACGCTCGATAGCTTTTGCTGCTACTGCCATCTTTTCTGCTGTGGTACGGGGAGGGTTGGTTTGAGACAGTTGCTCCAGGAGTTGGCGAATCTCTGCGGCTGCCTCGACTAGATTTTGTTTCTCGGCTTCGTTGATAGTTCCAGCTAACTTCTCTGTATTGATTTCTCCATGATTGACTCCAACGCCTATTGAAGATTTGCTTTGATCGATATTCATTTCATTCATGATTGCTCCTAAATTATCTCCATAATTATTGCCGTAAACATGAAAAATTAACTTGGCATCTTCACCGTCTCCCAAATTAATCTGCAAGTCGGTTAGGTAATTTTCAATATAATAAATAAATGGCTTAACTATACTGTGGTTAAATTTATTTACTACATCTTGTTTTTTGCTGCTGGAATAGTCACCTTCTACAAGCCAAGCTAAATGCCAGTACCCATCGTGGTTGTTGTCATAAAATTTTTCCAATCCATACTGAAGAAGTTGATGGGTAAAACTTATCTCATCATCAGGCGATTCATCAGGAACTTTATATTCTGTTTTTAATGAATCAAAACATATAGGTTGGATATCTGATTTTGTATGGTTATTTCTCAGAAAATCACTAATGATTAAGTTTCGATCGATAAAGTTCACAAATCTTTTAAGGTTTTGCATTCCAGCATCTGGTGTCGTATGCATAAGGCGGTTAGCATACATTCTAAAGTCAAACGATATTTTCTTGAGTTCGTTCTTGCTGATTTTAATATCTATCTCCATTTCATCTCACTCCACAACAAGGACAGTAAACACCAATTACCTTATTTAGAGGTCGGCTTTTAACAGTTACTTGACAGCAAACAAGTGTAGTTATCTCTAGTTCTTCTTGTTCAAATAATATCTTTTCTGCTTCGAGTTTTGGTAGTTTACCAGCTTTGAAATTCACAAACTTATTTCTTTTGGTGCTTTTCTCTAAATCTTTCACCCACTGATTGAGTAACGACTTTGCATAGTTGCTAGCAATAATTTGGGCTTGTTCGATAACCTCATCTCTTAAAAACTGATTGTGTTGGTCTCGCAGTCCGCAGTATGGACAAAATATTTCGATGATATCTTCCCTTTGAAAGTCTTCTACTGTCAGTTTAAATCTATCATCACAAAAAGGACATTGAAGCGTAATAAATCCATCATTATCACTAGGAAGCTTTATTTGAAAAGCTACATCAGCCATATTGTTTTACCCCTACAGTGGCACTAAGACCATTTCCAAAGGAAGTAACCAAGCAAATCGCGATCACTTCACACATCCTCATCACCCCTCCTCATCCTTCCACCCGCAGCCGGGATGGGGACAATCCCCCGCAGCGGTATCCTTAAATTATCAGCTACGCAAAAACGCTCGTTCGACACCCCACCTGAAAGTGCAGCCGACCAATCCCCCAACAAACACCCAGAACGCGCATTGAGGCAGCACGGTTAACAAGACAAGCTCATGCGGCCAGGATTGCCATAAACGAAACATTATTGCGGCGATCGCGGCTAGTAAAGCTATTTTGCCAGCAGTTGCTTCATCGGTTAGCCACCCCGATATCACTGCCATCCCGCAGGCGATCGCCAGTTCGACCGACAGCACGAAATTCAAGATGTTGGTGGTGTTGGTGAGGAAATTGTGCAACAAAGTTAGTGAATTCATTGGGTTGATTTTTTAGACTACTCCCCAATCTAGCAAGCTTAACAGAAGTTGTGTAGCCACTGCTTTTCAAGTTTCCTCACCAACGCTCGTCATCCCAGGAATCACAAACTAAAAAACCCAGGGGTCGCCGGGACTGTGTGCGATCGTCAAGCGAGTTTCTACTGCTGTGTACTTTGTGTGCTCTGACTTGGCGATCGCTCTCCAAGTCAAACAAGCGTGAAATGATGGCGAGGCACTAAGAAATATGGAATGCAGAGAATGACTGACTGGTCGCTCGAACAAATCAATTTGCTGGACACCGACTACGCCGACATCCTCGCCCACAGCAGCCATACCCAATTCGAGCTGCAACTGGTAAAATCGGGCATTAACCCATCAGAAGTCCGCATCACAACGAACTTCATCACTCTGGTGCGCCAAAAACCCAATACTTCCGAACAGTGGGCAGCTTTAACCGAGGCTTGGGAAGTAGCTTGCGAGTATGAGCCCACCGTTGAAGATTTTCGCTTATTGGCAGAATTCCTGTGGGAGAATCAAGACAGTGTTGAAGTTGACATTGACTGCTGATAATTTTGAATTAAATTTACTTAACAGAGCGATCGCCATATTTTGAAAAGATGAGCTTTTACCGCTATGCCTAAACCAAAGAGGTATCCCGACAATTGGCAACAAATTGCGCTCTCGGTGAAAGAAAAGGCGGGCTGGCGTTGTGCTAAGTGCCATCAACAATGCCTCCGACCCGGTAAACTCCGACCCGGTAAACCGAGTGGCTTAACCAAATCTGAACGTTGTGCCTTAACTTTGACGGTACACCACCGCAATCGGATACCAGAAGACAACCGCCCAGAAAACTTAATTGCTCTGTGTACCGCGTGTCACCTGTCCTACCACAATCGCGGTCAGTCCAACGTATCGCCAGGACAATTATCCCTGTTTCCTGATGATGCGATCGATTGGGATATCATCGCTTCTTTTGGGGAATTGGCACAGGGCAATTGATTTGATCCGAATCTGCTGCCATCCGCTTCATTAATTTGAGAGCAGCCGTGCAATCTCCCAATGCTCGGTGTCCGCCATTTAGGGGAACATACCGATAATATGAGTGATAATAACTCCAGTTTCCGGCCCATTGTGCTACCCATTCCATCAAGCATTCGGAGCGTTCTTTTAAATTGAGAATTGGCAAGCCGTGCAAATAGCAACAGTAATTCAATATTTTAATATCGAATTCGGCATTGTATATCAAAATCCGTTTATCTTTAAGGACTTCAACAATGCGGGGATAGACTTCAGGGAAGGTAGCAGCATCGGCTACCATTGCATCGCTAATGCCGTGAATATTTGTTACTTCTGCGGGGATGGGAATTGAGGGTTTGATGAGGGTATCAAGCAAGGTTTTTTCAGTGCGATCGATAATTGCTATCTCTACAATTTCAGCATCGTATAGCCCCGTTGTTTCAGTATCCAGAATCACCCAATCGTTCTGGCTTAATTGCTCCCTTGCCCAAAGAACAGCACTCACCCTATCTCTTTCGATAAAACCAACTTCCCGATACCACTCTTGATAATCCCGCTTGATTTTGGCTTTGAGACGATTAGCGGCTAAAGTTTCTAATTGTTTGGGAGATGGCTTTCTTTTGGGTCGGCAGGATTCAGGATTAGTCGAATCGTAGAGGAACACGTCGTATTTTCGGGTTGGGATAACGCCGGAAGGTTTCAGAGGCGATAAACCCAATTCACCCAACTGCTTTTTAGTTTTCAGGTGCGGTGGCGACTCGTTGGATTCACCCCACCAACTGTATTTGGTTAGTTCCATATTTGATAGCCCAATATCAAAACAGCACATTCCAAATATAACTCGATTTGTAGCCTTTAAAAACCCACACACCAGCTCATAAAGCAAGTGAAATCGCAAGAAAAAACCCCCAGATTGGGGGATGAGTCGCCCGCTGCAAAACTAAACGACAATCTAATTATTTTATCAAAGAAGCGTCACGGCCTGCGAATGGAAACAACTAATCCCGCTTCACCGTTACTCTTCGTTCGGCTCTATTTTATGAAAATTGCTTGTAATATCCTGCCGTACCCAGGTTGGCATTTCTTACCTGTTACCTTCACAATTTCATATTTTTAACTATCTCAAAAGATTGTTTGAGATATTTCAATATTTGCAGCATTCACCCAATTCGGAGCTAATCTCCACTCAGCAAGTCAAACGAAATCAAGACTTCCCGGACGCAATCTCCCAGCATCCACAAAAAACAAAATTCGCCCAGCAAGGGGTATCGCTGGGCTGTTTCGTGAACGGCAGATAGCTACTCTAGATGCTGGTCAATTAGGGCAATCAGTTGAGCGATCGCCTTCTGTTCTTCTAAGAGCAATTCCTTAAGCTGGCGCATCTGCTCCTGATTCGGCGGACGGTGTACCAAATCATCAACGAAGTCAAGCAAAGGAGACTTTCTAAAAGGTCTACTCAAAGCAGCTTCATCTCGCAAGCGCTTGGTTCGCTCTAGCTTTGACCGTTGCAATCGGTTTTTCTCCTGACGGCGTGCGATAAGTCCATCAAGTCTTTGACATTCGTTTCCAGTCTTCTTCATCTCCATATATCTCTTTCACTTGTTGTTTCAACTCGGTTATCTGCTCGGTAAGACTTGCCACCTGGTCTTCAATAACGTCTGTTTTATCCTCCTGGATTTCCAGAGAAATTTCCACAGATTCGACATATTCTGTTAACTTTTGTATTGGATCGGGCTGGGGCGTGTCGCCGTTAGGGGTGTCACCGTTAAGCCCGTTGCCGTTGGTCATAGTCATTCCTCACTGGTGTCTGATAGAAGAAACTGGCGATCGCTTTTGATACAGTTGAAACTATCGCCAGCATTGCGACAAAGTTGTTACTAAGTTGTTACCAAGTTTTATACCAATTAGTTAGTTGGACTCAATGGGATTCGCTTGGTAATAATGCTCATGAATTCACCCTCACTGGGAGCAGGCATCAAAAAACTCCACTCGCTGATATGAGCGAACTGTAGTCTGTAAAGCCAGCGAATCGTGTATGTCACCCCGTAACTCGACCCAAAAACCATCACCCTTACCCGTTCGCAGCCATCAAATTGAGCTGGCAAACTGTCGGCACCTCTGATGAACAACGGCAAAGTATCGTCTGGACTAGGCACAAAATCCAGATTGGGGGAATAAACCAATTGCGGCGTGAAACTTGGTTGCGAATCAACCAATTGCGGCGTGAAACTCGGTGTCGTTGGCAACCCAATGCCAAAGTTTGCAATCATAATTCAAGCCTCTTACTCGTTCTAGGGGATTAGTCGCGTGGGGGATGTTCCAGATCTTCTTTCTTGGCGTGATTAGTTGTAGGTTGCATGATTGCCCTATAAAAAAACTCAACCCATTCACCGGAATCAAAGAGAAATTTGAGACGACATCTTCTATCAACTCAAGAATTAATCGTCCCTCCTATCGCCCGGTGTGGGTGCAATTGATGCGTTGGATTCGCTCGCTATTCGCCAACACAGCGCACTTGCTAGTTGGTTTTGTTCGGCGCGACTAAGAGCTCGCACTGTGGGAAACCAAAGCTGCAAGTGGGATAAGTCGCTGTTGACGCTACCCGAATATGCTTGGAACGGGTCGCTCTCCAAACAGACGAACGTCCTCAAAACGTACAATTCATCCGAGTTGAGTCCATCCAATCTGTTGATTAGAGATTCTAGGGAGTATTTTTTGGGTGTTGTGTACGGAGTAATCGCTTGTTCTCCCAGTTGCCACCAACTCATTACGTTGGCTTGTTCGGTGGCACACAGAATCTCTGACTTGCGGACGCAGATGTAAATCGGTTGTCCGTCTTCTTGGATCAAATTATCTTGGTCATCTAGCAAACTACCAGTTACGGTTTCAGGACGAACGTTGGTCACTTCCATGCGTCCCCTGGTGGTGGTGACGCGGGGGTTGGGTATTTCTACAAAGCTTGGCTGGGCGGCTTGCGATGGCTGCCCGTAATCTGCGAACATAGAGGAAATCTCCCGAAAGTGAGTGCCATACCCCGCCCCAGAAGATTGCGAGTCAGAGGGGGCGGGGTTTGGTTTTGGATGAATTCCCCCATTGTACCCCTTCTGAGTCCCTGTGTATACCCTCAGAGTAAACTATTGGGCATGAGGGAGAATCCATAAGGACTTAGAAGCCCCTAAATCCTTGTAGGATAAGCAGTATATGAATTGTGGAAATATTGAAAATGCCCGACATTGATGCTCCTAAAATGGTACGCATAGATTTTTCCGTGCCTGCTCCGCTTTTAGAGCAAATGCAAGAATTAGCCAAGGATGAGGGTTGGAAACCTGCCGAATTGCACCGGATGCTCTGGGTACTCGGGTTTGCAGCGTATACCGAACAGAGCAACAAACGCTTGGTAAACGATCGGCTCAGGGCAAACAAGGCAAAAGATCAACTCGACACCTGAGCTGTTGAGGCAGCCAAAACGCCTCGAACGAGGTGACACCAAGAATTAAAGGTATTCGTTACGGTTAGAGTTCTCCCAGCATCGAAAAAATTACTGATTAACGAGCTAAAACTTAGAGCTAAATTTGAGAAATCTAGAGATGGTAAAAGTTTGAGGCATATTTTAAGCAGCACAAGTTTAAGTTCGAGGGGAAACATCTAAGTCTTGCAAATAATTTCTAGACAGCTTGTGCTGTGTTGTGTATCCTAGAGGGGTTCCCCCTTGTTGGGGACACTAATTTAATGAAAGCTCTCCTGGCTAAAAAAAGGGACATTCCTTATTAGCGTCCTTACTTGTTAGGGACACTAATTGGCTAGAAACTTTCGCCGCCTAAAAGCGACGTTGCTTGTTGGCATCTCTACTCGTTAGGGAAAAAATAAAGGGAAAAGCTCGGATAGCCTATATGGCAGTCTGGGCTTTTCGGTTTTTACTCGTGGGCATAAATTTAGGCGAGCTATGATGTGAGCTAGGTAGAAAGTGTTTTTATGCAGGTAAAGCTTTTTGTAGTGAATGCCTCAGCATAAATGTGATGCTCTGCGCTCCATGAACGCCTCCCTAATTGTCTAATATTTGCTGGTTAGATCTCTATTTTCGCACGCGGACTTCGCGAAATCGTAGTTTTATATGTGACGTGAATGCAACTTTTGGGGTGGCGATCGCCAGCCCAAAAGTCGCTAGTTTGTAGCGCTCGGACTCCATCGAACTCACGTCACATTAACGCTATAAAAAGCCTATGCCAAAATTCAAGTTAATTTATAAGCAAGCTCTCAAATTAGCATTATTAATGAGTTTATGCTTCTTCAGCCTATTCATTTTGCAAACCATTTCTCTGACTAAAGACAAGCCTCTAGATTATGCTGAGATGGCAGTTCAGCCAACTCAGAGCAATTCTCAAATGATTCGAGGCATTAGCCTCGAAGATGTGCAGTATATACCGGCAGAAACTGCATCAGACCCGGTTCTAGAATAAGCGATCCGCAATCTAGGCTTTCACTCTTATCCTTCATCTCCAGGAGCTAGACCCGATAGCTATTATTACAACAGGATTGATCTGAATGGAGATGACCTCTTAGAAACTTTGGTTTATTTAGTTGGTCAATCTTTTTGTGGCACTGGTGGATGCTCGTTGATCATTTTACAAAGGGTTGAAGATGAATATCAGCTTTTAGGTAAACTTCCCGTAACTCGAGAACCTGTCATTGTGACTAACGAAAAGAAGTGGTCTGAAAGTGACGGTATACTATTTCACTAAATGACCCATTTTAATCCGATTAAAACCCCTAACTCCCCACTCGCTGGGGAAACTAATTGAATGGAAACTCTAAATCCCTAGCCATTTTAAAACAGCTAGGGATTTTAGTTAAAATCTTGTGTGGCGAGCGTGATATTTGGGAAATTTGTGAATAAATGTTACAAATACTCTAGTTTATAAATTAACTGTAGTTTTTTGTGAGAGATTAAAGGTTGTCTAAAAATTCACCACCAGGTGAATGCACACTCGACATCCTCACCCCTGCCATAAGGATGCAACCACTCTTCAATCTGGGAAAACTTGTATGCTTACGTGCTGACCCATCAAGATCCGGTCCCGTAATCGAGATTCTTCCTCCTGCTGGGGGACAAGCGCGTTATCGAGTTTTCCATTCCGCCACCCAAATTCTGGAATACCATGAGGAGCAACTGGTTGACGCTGAAGCGACCACAGGATCTGCTGGATTATTGGAAACGCTGAAAGCAGGAGGGGGACTGGATGTAGACAGCTTTCATGCCAGACTAACCGCAGCTCGGCTTTCTAATCCACAAAGTGATAATCTCTATGCTCTCCAATCAGCACGCATCCAGTTCATCCCGTTCCAATTTAAACCTTTACTGCGTTTTCTCCGTGCTGACCAGCCCCGGTTACTAATTGCTGATGAGGTTGGTGTTGGGAAAACTATTGAAGCGGGTTTGATTCTGCGAGAACTCCAAACCCGTCAACACTTAGACAATATTCTAATTGTTTGTCCCAAAGCCCTAGTTTCTAAATGGCGTGCGGAAATGCGGCGTTTTGATGAAGATTTTCGACCCCTGACTTCAGAAACTCTTTCATACTGTCTGCGGGAGACTCATTTAGATGGTGTTTGGCCCCCGCAATATTCACGCGCTATAGTTCATCTGGAACTTCTCAGAATTGATAAATACCGCATGGGAATGAAGGGACGTCGCCCTAGCCCTGGATTGATGACACTTAACCCATCCCCGCGCTTTAGCTTGGTTATTGTTGATGAAGCCCACCACCTCAGAAATCCAGGGACTAGCTCCCATCAGACAATTGAATTTCTCTGCGAAATCAGCGAAGCGGTAGTATTTCTCTCTGCTACTCCCTTACATCTTGGTAATCGCAACCTCTACACATTACTCAATCTGCTACGCCCAGACCTGTTTCTTGATCATACCGTGTTTAACGAGATGGTGGAACCCAATCAGCATCTCAATCAAGCCATCCGACATATTCGCAGTCGCTCTCCCCAAGGCGCTTGGCAAACGGCAACACTCGACGCGCTACGAAATGCAGCAACAACAACTTGGGGTAGGCAGGTACTAAGCCAAGATCCGCGATTTACTGATTGGTGTCAAAAGTTTCAGGATAGTGTAACTTTGAACGATGCAGACCGAATTAACTGTCTGCGGGATCTAGAGGAGGTGCATTCGCTGGCTCTTGTAATGAATCGTACCCGTAGACGGGACATCGGGAAATTTACGATTCGTGAGCCACACACTATTTCTGTGCGGTTTACACCAGAACAGGAAGAGTTCTATCAAGGGTTAATTGAGTTCCGTCAAGAAATGCTTTCACTGGACTATGAAGAACAAGTAATCCGCTTGATCACAGATACTTTGGAACGTCAGGCAGCGAGTTGCTTACCAGCCCTTATACCTACGCTTAATAGATTCATCCAAACTGGCAAATTTGCATCTTCTGATATTAGTGACGACATTGACACAGAGGAAGAGGATGCTAAACTTCTCCCCTATTTACTGGAGAAAGCTAAGAACCTCCGTAAGCTAGCTGCTGCTTTACCAGCAGATGACCCAAAGTTAGAGCAGTTATTAAAAATTATTGAGGAAACGCTACTGGGTGATGGTTCTGGTAAAATCTTAATTTTCTCGTTCTTTTTGCATACCTTAGCTTATCTGCAAAAACAATTACAAGCTGCTGGTTATAGAGTAGAGCTAATTACTGGAAAGGTGGAAGATGCAGACAGAGAACACTTACGAGAGCGATTCCGCTTACCCCGCGACAACTCAGATGCACTCGATATCCTCTTATCTTCTGAGGTTGGTTGCGAAGGGCTAGATTATGAATTTTGCGATCGCTTGGTAAATTACGATATCCCCTGGAATCCTATGCGGATTGAACAACGCATTGGACGAATTGACCGCTTTGGTCAGCAAAGCGATAAGGTACTCATATTTAATTTTGTCACACCAGGTACTGTTGAAGAGCGCATTTTCTTCCGTTGCTTTGAACGCTTGGGCATCTTTCAAGACACAATAGGGGATTTAGAGGAAGTGCTGGGAGATGTTGTACAAGATTTAACTCGTGTAGCACTTGACCCTAATCTCAGTCCCGAACAAGCTGAACAGAAAGCACAACAAATGGCAGATAATGCACTCCGCCTAGCAGAAGAACAGCATCGGCTCGAAGCAGAAGGTGGTTCATTCTTGGGGCTGGATGAGGGGTTTACTGCGGATATTGACTCTGTAGTTGCTGAAGGCAAATTTGTTTCTGCTGATGATTTACGCCAGATGATTGAAATGTTCTTGCAACTGCCGACGCTGGGAGGACATATTACCGCTGATAGTAAGCATTCTGGAGTGCATCGACTACGGCTGAATAAAGACGGAAGGGGAGAACTGCTAAAAAAATTGCGTTCCCTCAACCTTAAGCAGTCAGATCGTTCTACACTTGCTTTCACTCGATGGCTGGAAGGCAACGAGCCGCATTGGCCACTTACCTTTGATCAGAAAATGGCTCTCGAACAGAGGGAGATTCCATTTATCACGCCAATTCATCCTCTAGCACGGGTGGCTATTTCTCATTGGGCGACTATAGATGAGCCACTCGTCACGCAAGTTGCTATTTATGATAATACCGTGCCACCAGGACAGTACCTTTTTGTTTGTGATCTCTGGGAAACGGTAGCTGTGCGCCCAGAAGTCCGACTTGTAGGAAATGCTTGGAACCTTGATAAATTGTGTGTTGCACCTGAAGTTTCAGCAGCCCTAGTGCGATTGTTGAGCCACGCTATACAACCAGCAGAATATATTAACTTCCCGAATTCATTAGTCGATACTGCTATTCAACAGCTTGAAGAAACTGTACACCAGTATCGCTTAGACGAACTTGATAAGTTACGAGATAAAAACAAAACACTGTTAAATCGTAAAATCGTTAGTCTTGATGCTTATTACAAAAATCGCATTCAGCGCCTAGAAAATGAACTAAATCAGGCTAAAGAAGAGCGGATTATCCGGATGAAAGAGTCGGAGCGATCGCGTATTCAACGAGATTACGAAAGCAAGCGTTCTGATCTAGAAAATCGCCGTGAAGCAGACATTATAACTCAGCGGGTTGCGGTAGGAATTTTAATAATAAAGGATAAATAATATGCCTAGTAACTATACCGAAATTAAACAGCACAATGTCATTGGCTATGGGACAAATTTCAAAAAAATTGGAGAATTTTTAGCTAAAAAACTCTACAACGACCAAACTCACTTTATTTATGAGCTATTGCAAAATACTGAAGATGCACTTTCGCGCCAAAATCAAAATGATCAAAATTCTAAGTTTCCTAAAAGTATTACGTTTCGGCTTTACTCTGACCATTTAGAGGTAAGCCACTTTGGAAAGCCCTTCGATGAAGCTGATGTTCGTGGTATTTGCAATATACTTGAAGGAACTAAGCAGGATGATGAGAAACAAATTGGTAAGTTTGGTATTGGTTTCCAATCAGTTTATGCTTTTACTTCGTCTCCAGAAATTTATTCAGGTAGCGAACATTTTAAAATAGAGGAGTACATCTATCCTTGTTCAATCAATCCTCGGGAACTTTTACCAGGAGAAACAGTTTTTATTTTTCCGTTCAATCATAAATCCGAGTTACAAAAAAATACATTTGACCGAATTCTTAATAAACTTGATTCACTTAAACCTTCCATATTACTATTCCTGTGCCACATTGAAGAAATTTCATGGAATAATGTGGAAGGCGGTTCAACAATAACTTATCGACGAGAAATGCAGCGTATTGATTCTAACTGTAAGAAAGTTATAGTTATCGGTAAAGGTCGGAAAGAATGGCTTGTCTTTGATAAACCAGTTGAAGGTCACTCAAACCTTAAAGTTGAAATAGCATTTCTTTTGAGCAAAGATAAGCAGACAGGTAAAGAACAGATAATTTCTGTAGGTAGTTCACCCTTAGTCGTTTTTCTACCAACAGAAATAGAAACCAATCTCCAATTTCTTGTACAAGGTCCATATCACACCACACCAGCCCGCGACAATATTAGACGAGACGATATTTTTAATCAATCACTAATTGAGCATACTGCTGCATTAGTAGCAGAAGTGCTTCCACTAATTCGTGATATGGGGTTATTAACAGTCAATAGCTTGAATGTACTCCCAATACGTAAATCCGATTTTGAGAAGAATCCTATTTTTAGTCTAGTGTTTGAAGAGGTACGTCAGGCTTTCAGAGAAAAAGCTCTTCTTCCTACTATCCTTGACGATCAATATGTTCCAGCCGGACAAGCAAAGTTAGCCCGCAGTAAAGATTTCCGCCAACTACTTTCAGAAACTCAATTACAACAGCTTTATGGTAGCACTTGCACATGGCTTTCTGATGAAATTACTCAAGGACGAACTCCCGATATTCACAAATATATTACAGAAGAACTGGATGTTCAAGAAATAGAACCAGAGGATTTTGCTCGTAAATTTAATAAGCTTTTTATAGAACAGCAATCTGATGGCTGGGTTGCTCGTTTCTATGCTTTTCTTTATAAACAAGAAGCACTTTGGAGAGCAGGTGATGGAATTCTACGGAACAAACCATTTATCCGATTGCAAGATGCTACTCATGTAGAACCATTTCGCAATGATGGATTACCAAATGCTTACCTTTCACTATCATCAGGCGATGAAACAGATTTTTTTATTGTTAAAAGAGAAATCTTAGAAAACAAGTTAGTGGGAAGAAATTCTCTCAGGTTTCTCATACAACTTGGACTTTCTCAACCTGATATTGTAGCAGAAGTAATGGAGAAAATTATTCCCAAATATCAGAAAAGCAACGTGCATCAAATAGAGAAAGGTGAACATGAGCGTGATATTGATAAGATACTTCTAGCGTTAAAATCTGTTTTTGAATCAGGTAATAAAAGTAAAACGGATATAGTCACCAAAAAAGAACAGTTAGTTACCAAACTTAAGGAAACCCCATTCCTGCGTGCTATCAACGCAGGAGAAGGTCGTCAGGCATATAAGCATCCAAGGGACATATACTTCTGGTCTTCAGATTTGGAACTTTATTTTAAAGGAAATCCCAGTGCTTGGTTTTTAAATGATACTTGTAATGAGCAAGACCATTACTATTTGGAAATTATAGGAGTAAGTAAAAAAGTAAAGGTATTTTGCAAAAAACCTGATGCTGCGGGAAGCATAATTATTTCTAGTTCTAGAGGTGATCACCAACGAGGTCTTAATGGTTTCGATCCTAAATGTGAAATCGATGGATTGAAATATGCTTTAGAAAATCCAACTTACGGAAAAGCAATTTATATTTGGAATGAGTTATTGTTGCATAATGTTCAACACATATATGGGGAAATTCAAGTAGCTAGTAATAAAGACTTCAAAAATCCTCAGCTTCCCATAAAAAAGGTATCAATAATTGGTAATCTTGCTCGTAACACAGCTTGGCTTCCAGATAAAAACGGTAACTTTTATAAGCCATGTGATTTACCTGTTGACGCTTTAACTGAAGATTTTATCCTGAAACAAAATCTAGCAAATCGCCTTGGTATGAAGCTTAAATCTAGCGAAGACCTAACAAAAAAGTTGAATGAAGAATACAAACAAGTATTAGGAAGTAAGAAGGTAACGCAAGAATATATAGATTTTGTATTAAGGAATATAGAACCTATTGAAAAACTTAGGATGAAGGGACTAATATTTAGCTCTAAATATGAAGAAGATTCAGAAAATGAAGGAAATACACAATCTGTAGATTCGATTAATTTCAGGAAGGAACTTATACAAACATTTACACAATTAGGCTCTATTGAATTAGACAGAGATAATGAGTTACTAGCTGCTAACCCCAGTAATCCAGAGCGATATCTTAAAGGAGCAGAAGCGAATATTATTAGTAATCAAGAGAACGAACCACCAGTTCAGGAACGCTTCAAGAAAGTTCCAACAAAAAAGTGGGAGTCTAAGAATAATGAAGTGCGAATCTTTTTAAAGGAGGAGTATAAGGGGAAATGTCAAATTTGCGACTATACTTTTCCAAAACGCAATAGTCAACCTTATTTTGAAGGATTATACTTAGTTTCCCAAACTCGTGCTAGGTGGATTGATGATCGGGGCAATGTACTATGTTTATGTGCTAATTGCTGTGCCAAATTTAAACAAGGTTCAATAGGAGCAGAGGATATTTTAGAGCAGATAGAGGAAGAAGTTGAGAAATCAAATCCTGTATTGCATATCCAACTTTGTGGAGAAGATGTAAATATTCGGTTTAGTAAAAAGCACATAATTTATCTTCAAGCATTATTGAATGCCTCTTCCCAAAATGATAGCCATTGATTGTTAAGTTGTTGTGTATTTTATATGGTAAGGTGAATTATGTCAGTCAGAACAGAATTGCTAATTAATCTCAGACAGGAAGTTCTCGGACCTAGAGAGTCTTGCTTTGAGGTACTGCCTAGTCAACAAGATCCACGCAATGAATTTATAACTGGTGTCCTTATTCCCAGAGATGCCAGCGATGAAGATGCCAAAGAGATTGAGGGGGAAGCAGAAATATTAGGGACTGGAATGGACGACTATGGCGAGGATGAATCAGATCAAGATAGTCCTGTAGCCGCTGCTGCACCCGTCTTAGACCCAAAATCACAACCTCGTTCTTTAGGCATTTCTTTTATTGTTAGTGCTACAAAAGAGATTGAACCAACAATAGAAATTTGTGCAACTTGGGCGCGGTATCGTTCTGAGAGAAATCCCCAAGGAAATCAGGTTTTTAAGCGAATTCCCAATGTTTATATCACCCCTGAACCGATTTCCGTCACAAACAACTTAACCATCTCCGAAACTGACCAAGTTAAAATCACAATTCGCAGTGTTCTTCGTTCTGATAACACCTACAAAGTCTCAATTTACTTAGTCAATGAAACTTCTCTGATTGATCCACTGAGTGAGTCAGGAAAGAGACGGTTTGAGACTGACGACATGATTTTTCAACCTCAAATTCGGGTTGTGACTGGAGAAAATACCAAGCTGTTGCCTTTTGATAGTTTCCAGCCTTCTCGTGAGACTCCAGAAATAGGAAGTCTTCAGGAAGAAGACGAGTCATTGGAATTAATATATCGGGAATATCTTGCGTATGCGCGGGGTCATTTGTGTGCAGCAATTTGGAAAGAAATAGACCCTGAGCGGCCATGTCAAGGAGAAAATTTATTAAAATGGATTGATGGTTTTTTAGTCCAGTCTAAGTATGGAGAACAGCAACTACAGAAGTTTAGTCTACCAGATTGTAGAACAGAATATGTGCCTTGCTACCCAGTTCAATCACCTGCAATTGATTGGGAATCTGAAATAGAACAAACTCCAGACCTGAATACCGCTACCTTAGCACAAGCTTGGAATCCAACAGCAATACGTCAAGCACTACAGCCTCTTGTTGATGGTTATACAACTTGGATTAATCAACAACAAACTACAGTCAGTCAATTAGATCCTAAATATTATCGAGCCGCTAATCGACATCTGGAAAACTGTCGCATAACTCAGCAGCGAATACAAGAATCCATTGAGTTAATTAGTCAAAATGAAGAAGTAAGATTGGCTTTTTGTTTTGCAAATAAAGCGATTAATCTTCAGGCATCTTGGAGAAGACCAGGACATGATTTTACCTGGAGACCTTTCCAGTTAGCATTTATTCTCATGAATATCCCGGCGATCGCTAATCCTTTACATCCAGATCGCCAGACTTGCGACTTACTAGCTTTCCCTACAGGTGGGGGAAAAACGGAGGCATATTTGGGATTAGCTGCTTTCACACTAGGATTGAGAAGATTACGCTCTGGTAAAGATTCTTCTAAAGATCCAACTGGACAGGGTGTTAGTGTAATTTCTAGGTATACCCTGAGACTGTTAACAATTCAACAATTTCGTCGCGCTTTAGGCTTAATTGTTGCCTCCGAAGTGCTGCGAGTTGAAAACTTAGGAATGGGTTCTCCAGTGGGGTGGCGACCGAAGGATTGTCAGCGCAACGACCATCATATTTGGGGAACGACGCGCTTTTCTGTGGGACTGTGGGTTGGTGGTAGCGTAACCCCTAATCGGTTGAAAGATATATACATTCCCAACAGTAATCCTTTGTTAGGTGCTATTTCAGCATTGGAAGGCAAAACAGGAGTAGAAGGCGACCCATCTCAGATTCTTAACTGCCCTTGTTGTGGGTCAATCCTAGCCATACCAAGAGACGGATTACTAGGAGGAAAGACACACACAATTCATCTAGTTATGCAGGGAGTAGTTGCTAAACCATCAATTTCTCATCCCACAGAAAAATGGGAAGAACTTGAATCCGAACCAATTTTTTCTTTTGTTCCTATCGTCAATTCTAATAACTATATAACCCTTTCCCTAAGTCTGAACATCAAAAAAGGATCAAAACTTTCAGTAGGGAAGCTGGAGGGATGGTGGAGAGATAAAATTCAGCCCCAGTTAAACTCTTTAAATTTAGTCCCTTTTAGAATCAGCCGACCTGGATATTTCAAGAGAAGTCATATAGGAACTCGCAAGGGTTCAGAAAATATAGAAAACTTTGAAATTTATTGCGCCAATCCAAATTGTGACCTTAACAACCAAAAAATCTGGAATGAAAAAGTTCCTCTTGAATTTAATAAAAAATGTGATAAACAAACTATTGCTGCTGATAAGTTTGTCTGGGAAAAACCTCTTGAAGCCTTTAAAGCCTACACAAACTTCTCTTCAAGAATTCCAATTTCAGCCTATACAGTTGATGATCAAGTTTATTCCCGTATTCCGTCACTGTTAGTAGCTACAGTTGATAAGTTTGCCCGTTTAGCTTTTGAGCCAAGAGCAAGTGCGCTCTTTGGAAACATCAATCATTACAATAGTAGGTCTGGTTTTTATCGTGATAATGCAGGCTCTAGCGAGCCTAAAAGCCATAATAAAGCTGTCAATCCACTCCTGCCACCTGATCTGATTCTGCAAGATGAACTTCATTTAATAGAAGGTCCACTTGGTAGCATGGTTGGGCTTTATGAAACAGCAGTAGATACCCTATGTGAACGAATGTATCAGGGTCAAATTGTCAGCCCTAAATACATTGCTTCCACAGCAACAGTGCGACAGTCTCAATCGCAAGTACAATGTTTGTTTAACCGCTCTGTTTTTCAATTCCCGCCTCCTGCTTTATCAGCGGACAACAGTTTTTTTGCTCGAACACCAAAAAATGTTCATCCATTAGAGATAGATGCTAATGGCAAGCATCCTAGTGGTCGCCTTTATGTAGCTGTTTGTGCTCCAGGAAAGGGCACTCAAACTCCTATTGTTCGCATCTATTCATCAATGTTTCAAAGCATTTGGCATCTGAAACAGGCAGGATATAGCGATAGTGACTGCGACCCATTTTGGACGTTGGTAGGCTACTTTAATGCAATTCGGGAATTGGCAGGTGCTGTCACACTTTATCGTCAAGACATTCCTGAACGACTGCGGCACAACGCAGACATTATGGAAGTGACCGGACGAGAACTAGAAGAAGCGATTGAACTTTCCAGTCGCATGGATTCTACTGAATTACCTGGTTTACTTAGCAGCCTGTCACTGCCACTACCAGATGCCAGAGATGCTGTTTTGAGTACATCCATGTTTGGGACAGGTGTTGACATTGACCGCTTGGGTTTAATGGTGGTTAATGGTCAGCCAAAAACTACTTCATCTTATATCCAAGCTACAGGTCGTGTAGGTCGTTCAACTGGAGGGCTGGTGATTACTTTCTTCAGAGCCAGTCGTCCCAGAGACTTAGATCATTACGAATTTTTCACTGGCTACCATAGGGCGATTTACCGTTATGTGGAGCCGATTACGGTGACTCCCTTTGCCTCTAGAGCTAGAGAACGGGGGATGGGGCCAGTAGCAGTGGCATTACTGCGACAAGCTAGAACAATTCAGGGAGTAAACGTTGTATCTCAATGGGCGGCTGATGCTTGCCACATTGGAAATGCTCGTAACTCAACTGAGTTGGGATGTATCACCGAAGTTATTAAAAGGCGATCGCAAATTCAGCTAGAAACCAGAAGACCACCAGAAGACCAAGTTAATCGGGAGGCGCAAGGAGGATTTGACCGATGGGAAACTACTGCACAACAAGAAAATAATTTAGTTTATGTAGAGTACGCAATTAACAAACCTCCTACAAAGTCTGTTGTATTAGGAGATGAGCAACATCAACAACAAGGTTTTGCATTTGTCTTTCGCAACTCTCCCCAGTCTTTGCGTGAAGTTGAGTCTATGACGCGCTTTGGCTCTATTTCAATAAATCAGCAAAATCAAGCCAATCAAGGAAAAAGTTAAATTATGGCAAGTAAAGGTCAATCTTTGCGTCCTTCACAATACATCACTACCTTTGGACCAGGTAGTATTCTAGAAACACCAGATGGTCCGGTGGTGATTGCAGCACCCAGCCAATCCAAATTATTTGATAACGGGCGCAGACCGGAAGATTATGAAATCACAGACTTGAGGCTATCCCAAACCTTACTCAATAGCAATAAAATTTTTTATATTCCTTCCAATGCTGAGTTAGGAAAACCTGAGAGCATTCCAGTTTACCAAACTTACCATTTTCCCACTTGGTCTTTATGTACAAAACATGGGATTCTCTATCAACAGAAAGTACGTGAAACAATTGGTTGTCCCAGTTGTGGACAACTACAAGATTCCTATAAGGCTTGGGATAAATCTCGTGAGGAAGCAGTCAGATTTGTTCTAGCTTGTTCTCATGGACATCTCAATGAAGTCCCGTGGCGCTCACTGATAAAACATAAACGCGAATGTCAGGGAGCAGACTTTTACAAATGGGAAGGGGGTGGAGGTGCAATCAGAAATATTCAGATTATCTGTCCCAATTGTAGCGGATCAGAAAATTTTGGCAAAGCTTACTCTAGAGAGTTTCAATGTAGTGGTAGATTTCCAGAACGAAGAGAAGATCCAGTAGGATGTGAGAAACGAGCCAAAATTATTCAGCGTGGTGCTGCTAATTTAAGGGTATCTGAACTCCGCACTGCCCTAACAATTCCACCACTGGATACCGCTCTACATCGGTTGCTACAAGGTCGTGCCATCCTTGCTGCTTTGCCTATCAACATAGAATCCAAATCTCAAATTGTCCAGATGTTGGATACTTTGGTGGCAAGACGACTTTTAGACCCAACATCTGCTGAAACTATTAAGCGATACAGTGAACGAGAAATCCTTGATGCTGTCAATGATGTTCTTAATGAACAAACAAGACAACACAACGGAACTGAAGAAAACCTGAAACAAGAAGAGTTTAAAAGTTTAAGTAACGCTGCTTGTTATGGCGCTCCACCGCATCGTTCAGATAAACCAGGTGGTCCAAATCAGTTTGAAGTTTACCACGAAAATGTGGGTACATTCACGCTAGATTCAGGCCGAATTTTACGGATTACACCCCTTAGTCGCTTGCGGGTGGTCATGGTACAGGTTGGTTATACACGACCGATTAGTACAGATAAGGATGATCCACAGCCTAAAGTTGTCCCTGTTGAGTATAAACCACCTGATGAAAGTATCGCTTGGCATCCAGGGGTTGAGTTATTTGGTGAAGGTATTTTTTTAGATTTGATATCTACAGAAGAACCAAAAGGCATTTCCGAACATTTTCCTTTAAAAGGGTCGGCTTATAGTCGTTGGTTGTCAGCTTATAACTCGACTGATGGCTACCGAAAAATTAAGGCTATGCCGGGATCTCAAACGAGTTATTTACACCCTGTTTTTGTCTGGTGGCATACACTAAGTCATCGTTTAATTACAGCACTATCAGTGGATTCTGGTTATTCGTCAGCAGCTATTAGGGAACGAGTGTACACCTACACGGAAAATAATAAGACCGTTGGTGGTTTACTACTTTATACAGCCCAATCTGGAGGGGATGGTACATTGGGAGGACTAATTGGTTTAGTGCCTCACTTTGAACGTATTCTTAAGTCGGCCCTACGCAATGTTGATGCTTGCTCTAATGACCCAATTTGTATTGAAGAAGAATTTGGAGAAGATAGAGTTAATGGCTCTGCTTGTTATGCTTGCCAGTTTATTTCTGAAACTTCTTGTGAACACAGAAATACTTTACTTGATAGACAGTTGCTACTAGAAAACTTACCATGACCAATGAAACTGTAGTTACAGGTCTGGCTTGGATGGGTACAGGGGTACGCTCAGTTCAATCAGCATTAAAAGATATGCTCAGAGAAGCTGAACGTGAAATTCTATTGTGTGCATATTCAATTACCGTTGGGGCTGATGAAATTCTTGAAGAATTCGAGGATTGCTTGAAGCGGGGAATCAAATTTCATGGAATTATTAACCGTTGTTTCACAAATAAATACCAAGATTAACTAAACTAATGACCTGCTTTATAAGCCTTTATCTGTTCAACAATAGGTCTGGCTATCGCCTCAGCTAAAAGCGGGGGTACAGAATTACCAACTAATTCAAACATTCTAGTCATAGGTGCATCAAATACAAAGTCATCAGGGAAGCTTTGCAATCTAGCAGCCTCTCTTACAGAAATGCTTCTAGTTTGAGTTGGATGAATATAGGCTAAACAATCTTTTCGCATATGTGCTGTTAATGTCCATGAAGGTTCATTCCATTTCAACCGTTTATATTTATCATCGAAAATATCAGAGCGATAGCGTCTAACAGATTCAGGTAAGTCCTTATATTTACCCCCTTGAGGTAACATTGCAAATATATCTAAATCTTTTTCGTTATGAGCACGACATATATGATTCATAACACCTTCTCCTGGTTGTTTTTTACTTCTCATTTTTTCCTGATATTCTGATTGAGGTTCAAAATTATATGGTGTTTCAATATCCACCTGCTTTGGTCCACTAATTCTACTTATCAAAGCCATAGATATAGCTTGAAGTTCAGGTAAGTCTCCAATAGCATCTCCTACTGAGACGGGATAGACTATATTCTTTTTAGGGAACTCAAAACTCAGGTTGACATCTCTGCGCTTACCAACAATGAACAAACGCTTCCTGACTTGAGGAACACCATAATCAGAAGCAGTTAATACCTTTGGTTCAAAAATATCATAACCTGGATAATTACGTTCGTGAACAGTTAACCCGTTTTTCAAAGAATTAATAATTACAGGAAAAATTTTATTATTTTTTAATGTATTAACATTTTCAATCACAAAAAAAAGAGGTTGGTAATAATTTAATAAATCAACAAATACTTTATATAGGAAATTTCTTGGGTCATTTCGTACTTTCAATTCAGGATTGTTTCCTCTTGCTCTTTCTAAAGACTTCATCTTCCCAATGCCAACAACTGAAAATCCTTGGCATGGTGGTCCTCCAATTAAAATATCAACTTCACCAGGTTGAATTGGAAATTCCAGCATATCAATGGTTCTGATATCTTGAGCATTTAGCTTCAATCTACAGTTCGGAAAATTTCTGTGGTGTGTTCTGATAGCATTTGGATTATTGTCAATTCCTCCCAGAATTTGGCAGCCTGCATTCTGAAAACCTAAACTCATTCCACCTGCACCACAGAATAGGTCTAGGACAGTAATAGCGTAACTTTGGGAGCGAATTATATCCATCATTATTGGAAAACTGTAAAATAATATCTTGATATTATTTTACTATAAAAGGTCGATAAAAAACTTTTTAACAAAATATGCTATCAAGCTTAATAAATAATGGCTTTTTAAAAACTTTTTACAATATTACTAGATTTATCTTCACCTTCATTTCTGACTATTTAATCATCATCTCAGATTTTCTATATAAGTGTACAGTGACTTTTTATTTGACGTGGAGACATATTAGTGCCGTTAAAGAGGCAAAGCTAAATCTGGCTTGCTTTTTTGGCTCAATCTAGCTTGCCAATGCTGATAGTCAAATGCTAGAACGCTCAGCAAACTTTCTCTGTAATCCTGTAAGAGGGAAGGTTTTGCTCAGCGACACAAAATTGTCTCGATGTCATTTAATTAGGCACTGTACACTTGACGCTGGCTCCCGGCAACTGCCACAATCCCCGCTTAGTTTTAGGCTCCAGCTCGTAGCTTTTAGCATCCCTTCAAGGAGGATCAAAGCCAGCGATTTCCCTGTTCCAAAAGCTCAACAGATTTGGTTTTTCTAATGTGTGTAAGGATAGGACGGAGAAGTTAAAATGTATCCAGTGTAATGGTGAACCAATTAAATTAAAAAATCCTTAACTAATGAAAAACAATAAGATTTCCCAATTTATTCAAGCGCTTGCCTTCTTCGAGCTAGAGTTAGAAGAAATGACCGGGAAGCCCGGTTATGAAGATAGAAGAGGCAAAGTGATTGCGGTAAGGAAAAAAGGCGATACATCGCGGATACTGTGCGCTTATTCTAGCTATGACGAATTGTTGGATTGGGCAAAACAACAATTCCGCAACCCTATTTAATGCTTTGGTTGAGGATAATTTCACAGCCGTTTATTACCATTGGAAAGCCGCCACACTTCCTGCCCTGTTCGCTCGCTCCCGACAGGCTTGGTGTATACCCACTGTTGGCGTACATCAGCTCTTATTTTGCTTGCGGTAATCCCACGGTCTTTCGCCACCACCAGGAAGCCGCCACACTCCCAGCTTTTGCGATCGCCCGATATCCTCTGCGGTATCGAATACGTCGCGGTTGTGGCAGTTACCGCTGAATTGCTTGTAGTGGTAAGCGAATCCTGCTTTGAGCATTTCCTCTTGCACCGATTGTTCCCCATCCGGTTTATCTAAGAGCACTTCAGCCACAGTGCGACCGTACTTGTCCCGATCCATTTCGATAACGATAACTTTGTTGAAGGCTTTGGCAATCATGGAACGCAGGTAATCCCTAGATTCGATGCCCAGCGGTTGTTTTGTTTCTGGTGCATCGATGCCGCACAGTCGAATCTTTTGTTCGCGACCATCGCATTGAACTCGAAAGGTATCGCCGTCGTAGATGGAATTGGAAACCACTTGACAGCGTAGGGATTCGGTTTGACTGGGGCGCTTGGCTAATTTTGGTTGGTCGTTGTTGGGTCGCTGGAAGTGGAACCAAATCAAAGCTGCGATGGCTAACAAGGGTAGGGCGTTGAGGAACTTCTGCATTTATTGATTCCCAAACACTCGTTCTATTGCTAAATGCGCCAGTTGTCGGTCAATCCAATTCTGGCAATCTTTAAAGGATTTGGCATCTTTAATCAATACCACTAGAGCTTTGTTGACAACATCTGGCTTGATTTTGAACTCTAAGCTGTCTGCGAGTACCGCTGCTAGTTCGGTTACTGTCATCCCAACTTCTGTCAGAGGAGAAGTTACACCAATAAGTTGCTTTGCAGTCTCTGCTATCCCTCGCAATTCTGGGTACATCGATGCCAGCGAGTTGAATTTGAACTGGGCGATGGCAGAGGCACTCAGTCCGGTCTGATACTTTTAATCCAGACAATCTCCGACAATCGGCGAAAATCTGAATATAGCACACTCATCAGACACGTCTGAGAGCATGGTGGTATCCCACAAAGCTTTGAGGAAAATCCCCAAAGCGCCATTGAAATCGCGGGGTATTTCATAACCGCAATTAGGACATCTAAAAGTTTTAGAGCCACCTAACTTTCTATGAATATGACCGCATTTTGTACAAGTCTTAGAAGTATATTCTTCTGTCACTCTAACCAATCTCGAACCGTAACGGTTACAGAGATGTCCTAAAGTTTGCGAGAACTGATAAAATGCCCAAGTCATCATCGCTCTCGCCGACTTGGAATTAAGTTTGCGGCTACCTCTTGCCACCATTTGAGATGTTTCAAAAGTAGGCAAATAAATAACATCGTAATTCCGCGCTAAGTAACTTGCTACTTGCTTGTGGATTTCAGACCGCAGATTTTTGATTTTAGTTCTGATTTTTTCCATTGCTTGTCTCAGGCGATAGCGCAATCGGGAAAAGTTACCGCCTTTCGAGCGTCCAAGTTTTGACTGCATTTTATCTAAATGCTGGCACAATCTAGCAATTTTCCCAAAATCGTACTTCCCAAATTCAGTAAAAGAATTGCCATCAAATCCAGTTAGAAAACAGCGCAGTCCGGGGTCGAGCGCGATGGTTTTTCCACCGTTTTTAGGCTCCGGGATGTCCATCTCTACGGGCATATTTACGAACCAGCGCCCCTTGTTATAAGTGACTTCTACGGCTTTGTCGTAGTTAATCAAGCAATAATCTTGTCCAGTCCAGAGGGGCTTTTCCAGGTTCTTACTAGCATTAGCCATCAGATGACCATTTTTATAGTCGCCCGGGTCGAACTGAATAGTCTGCTTTTGGGATCGGATTGACCTAAATCGAGCTAACTTCAGTCCGACCAAAGGATTAGGTTTTGCCTCTTTTCCTTTACCTGATTGAGCGGACTGTTTGTCGGTTTTCTTCCAAGCTGTATAAGCCTCGAAAAGGGCGTTGTCCAAACTGTGAGCTATTCCTAAATCTTTGCACCACTCAGGAATTATTTCATAACCCAAAGTTTTACAAAAGCTACGAAATGCTTGCTTGCCTGAAGTTTTTAAGACTGGTTGATTGGTCTTTTTGTCCACAGTATAGTAGGTAAACTTTCCTTGGTTTTGATTCAGATAAGCAATTGCATTGTTATACACTTTTCGATTGGCGTGAATTCTCAGCATCCAGACTTTTTTCGTCTCCCCCTTTGGGTAAACTCGGTACGTCAGAGTCTTCAATGATTTGCTTTTTATACTTTCTGAGTCCGTACAATCGGCAACGGTCGCCGTGGATAATGGCGAGTATGTCGGGTAAGGAGGCATATGTCACCATATCCCCCTCCCCTAAGAACCGTACTTGATACTTACGCATCATACGGCTCAAGCCTATGGCTTTCCAGATTGCTTACCTGTGTGTATGTGTATATGACAGGCTTTGTGTACATGGACGAGATTGACCTCATCTTCTGTACCTCCATCTTTAACTTTCGTTATGTGATGAAGATGTAGTTCTTCTCCGTTGAACAGATTTTCGCCACATACTGGGCATTTCCATTTCTGGTTTTCAGCGACTTTAAAGTATTTGGACTTTTTATCCCATCGAATTTTTCCGGTGGAGGTTCGCCGTTGTTCCCAGTATTTGGCTAGGGTGGGGTCATCGGGTGATGAGGTGTCTTTGACTTTGATATGGCGTATAATTGGTATCTGAGAAATTTTTCTTACAGATACTATTTTGGGTTTTCCATGTCTGTCTGGCACCTCTGTTGTGAAGTTCCATTCCTTCCCTTTTAATTCGCGGAAGTATTTATTCTTCACCCACTCTTTACCCTTTTTCAGGTGTCTCCTGATTGCCCATGCCCACAGCATTTTGTGAACCATGTGGTCAACGTAAGAGAATGTTTCTTTACTCACCCCCGCTCTGTAGTAGTTAGCCCATCCGATTAGCTGTTGATTGAGATGTGTTATTACGACATCTTGTGGAAGGCTTTTATTTACTCTCAACCAGTCACGCAGTTCTTGAAGGAATGCTAAAACTTTTTCCTTTTGAGGTTTGGTTAATAGTTTTCCTTTATACTGTCGTAGATTAAACCCAAGAAAGTTAATTCCTGTACCTATCTCGGCGATAGTGGTTTTGTCTTGGTTTAAAGTCAGTCCTCTTTCTTTCAACCAGTCCTCGACTATAGGCACTACTGCTTTAATATCTTCCTCGGTTCTAGCGGTGATTAGAAAATCATCAGCATATCGGATAAATCCGTATTTTGGTGATTTTACGTTCTCTTGCTGCCCCTGTCTCTTACCACTTTTTCGGATTTGGGTGGATATTTTTGTGTACTTCGTAAGAAGCTTATCCAATCCGTCTAGTGCAATGTTCGCCAGTAGGGGGCTTATTATGCCACCTTGGGGGGTTCCGCTAGTTGTAGGGTTGAATACCTCAGCTTCAACGTAACCTGCCTTTAACCATTGTTTAATTAGCTCTTTTCCTGGAAGCTCTTTGATTGCGTCGAGGATGAAGTCGTGGTTAATGTTGTCAAAAGCTCCTTTGATATCAGCATCAAGAACCCATGTGTCTTTACCTTTTTGTAGACGACTGAAACATTGCTCTATTGCGTCATTGGTACTTCTACCTGGTCTAAAGCCATACGAATTAGCTTCAAACTTAGATTCAAAATGCGGTTCGTAAGAGTTTTTAACTATTGCCTGCAATACTCGGTCTTTGATGGTCGGAATGCCCAAAGGTCTTTTCTTGCCGTCGGATTTAGGTATGTAAACTCTTTTGGTTGGCATTGCCTTCCAAGGAGTATAACTTCCCATTTCTTGGATTAGTTGTACTCTTTGTGCTGGGTCAAGAATTGTCTGGTCATCAATACCTGGCGTTCCCTTCCCCCGATTCTCTTGAGTAACTCGTCTTACAGACAATTGCAGGTTAGAATAACTCCGTAGCATAAGTTTCATAAGGTTTCTAACCTTATTCCACTCTTTGTTCTGGGTTGCCCGATAAATTCGCTGTCTTAGTTTCCTAACATTCTTCTTAATGGACTTCCAGTTAATGTTTGCCCATTCTGAATTGAGTTCCGTGATTCCGATACCATTGCTGGTTCTATCTTCCATCTTGGTTTGGATTCTTTACAGTGTTTTATCGTTTAAGACCAGTTGGAAGTCTGCAATCTTTCGATTCGGGGCAAATTTTGAACCCTTATCTCTTGGATTACACAAGAGCGTTCGCTTTCTCCAACCTCCTTTACCCTCTAGGTTTTCACCTTCCTTGCGGTTGGTTTACTCATAAGGATGAGAACCCATAGGGCTTACCATGTTTCGTGCGTTGAACATTCGTCTCATTTGGGTTCCTTCTATATTCCGGTAGAGGCTTAGTTCTTTCGTAGTTATTGAAGACATCTAACTACCGCTCTACGTACCTTTTGGTTGATGTGTGTCAGCCTGATTTCACATCTTAATGGATAACGGAACTTGGGAAGATTCACTTTCGTTAACCCTCATGAGACTTTCCCTTGCTTGATTTACCCTTTTAGGCTAAGAGTATATTAAGCTTCTGTGCCTTGCTTAATGCCCATTTCATTACTTACTTTGAACACTGGCGGGGTCTCTATGACCCTTTTACATGGGAACAGGAAGAAAGAATTTCCTGGAAGAGAAGGCTCCTCAGTTCTTGTGGAACAGATTCCACTAATCGCACGACTTCATGTCGCACATCTTCAACCATCTCGCGTTCTGGACTAAGTGAACTATTGTTGAGAACCAAAATCTTACACCCGCCCCGCTCCGCAAACCATGAGATAAGATCGAATCCGAACCGACATAATCTATCTTTTGAGGCAACGACAACCATTCCGATGTCGCCTGTGTAAATTTGTTCCAGTAGGGTAATAAGACCGTTAGAGTCGATAGAGGCGTTGCCACCTCTACCTCTCCTTCAGAACCGGACGTGAGACTTTCATCTCATCCGGC
>NZ_JAUBRA010000064.1:0-39623 GCF_036701555.1 Microcoleus sp. Pol10D4 | reverse complement strand
AAAGCCTTTTAAGTGGACATATAAGGGTAAAGTCTTGGCGGCCTAATAGTCTGTGTATTTACGCCGAGCTGTACTAGGTTAAACCTTATTCTACAAGAACTAGCCGGAATATCAATTTGTATAATTATTGTTGATAAACTAAGAAATCAAAAGAAAGGGAAGACAACCGCTGATCTGAAACGATGTCACCAATCAAATAGAGTTTGAGTAAGTCGGCGTCAAAAAAAACGAAGTATGTTAAAAAAACAAGTGAATACAGAGAATGTTTCTACTGAGGCAATTCAATATATGGGCGCTATATTAACAAAAACCCGGTTTTTTAATACCCGTGCCTCCTGGAAGCTCCGAAAGTAGAAACTAGAAACCGGGTTTCTTCGGCAAGATAAGAGCGTCCTAATTTACAAAAATTACCACATTAAATATCAATGCGGGACTCTCAAATCAGCCGCGAGTTAAGTTAGACTGAATTGTCAGTGCGTGAATTATTCACAGGTTAGCATCTATGCAGCTCAAACATCTGAATCAGCCTTCGCAAGAACTCTCTACCTCGTGCGAGCATAACATCAAAGAGACCCAGCCACCAAAGCCCAATTATTTCGCTCACATAGCCCGTTCCTTCCGCAACCTCAGTATTCACGACAAAATTTGCCGTGGGTACGCACTGGCTCTTTGTGTTGCGATTGGGGGAACGACTGTCGGGATGTTGGTGGGCACTCATTACTATCGAATAACTAATAATCAAGTACACATCGAGCGAGAAAGTCAGATTTTAAATAAGTTGCAGGTGGCTTTACTGCGGACGCAAAACAGCCAAGAATGGCTGATTTACGGGCTAGGACAGCCCCAAACATTTGACAGAAAATACCAACAATTACAAAACAATCTTTCCACTTTAAAAGTGTTATTTTCAGAATTTAAAAAACCTAACTATCTGGATCACATTGAAGGGATAGAAAAAATTAGAAAAACTGGCGATTCGCTACGGGCTAATTATATTTATCCACTAGAAATAGTTAATAAAAAAATTAGTAAGTTGCCAAATAACCCGGCTCAACAAAGTATTAAACGTAAGTTGCTGTTAAATTTCGATCGAGATAAAATTGGGTTGCAACTCGATAGGGCGGTTAATGATATAGCAGAAATTATCGATCGCGCCCAACAGCAAGAAGATGCAGGGCGGAAGGATCTGCTGCGAGCCCAGGCGCTGCGGGTGCAAATAATTTTGGGTAGCATGGCGCTGTCGATCGTCGTTGCAGCAGTGCTGGCGGGCTTCACCAGTCGGGCGATCGCCAAACCCCTCGCCGCTGTAACTAAAATCGCTCAGCGAGTGACGGAAGAATCTAATTTTCAGTTGCAAGTACCAGTTACTAGCACCGATGAAGTGGGAGTATTAGCAGCTTCGCTGAATCAACTGATTCAGAAAGTAAATCAATTGCTCGAAGAATTGAAATCTGAACAACAAAGCCAGATACTTCAAAATGAGAAAATGGCAACTTTGGGGCGGATGTTAGCCGGTGTTGCTCACGAAGTTAACAATCCAATCAATTTTATCTATGCCAATATCGCTCCTGCCAGAAATTATGTTGAAGATATTTTAGATTTGCTCAAAACTTACGAGACAGAAATTTCCACCCCCCCTGCTGCTGTGCTCGCCAAAGGGGAAGAAATAGACATCGATTTTCTCAAAGAAGATTTGATCAAAATATTTGACTCAATGCAAGTAGGCGCTGAAAGAGCCAAAGCTATTATCTTAAGTTTGAAAGATTTTTCTCGTCTCGATGAGGCAGCCCCTCATCCCGTGGATTTGCACGCCTGCATAGACAGCAGTTTGCTCATTCTTAATAGCCGCATCAAACAAGGCATTGAAGTGGTGCGACATTACGGCAATATTCCGACTGTGGAAGGCTATATGGGTTTGCTTTACCAGGTATTTGTGAACCTTCTCAACAATGCACTAGATGCTGTGGAAGAGAAAGCAAAAAGTGAGAAATCCAGCTCTGAGGAGGCGAAAAAACAATCGGCTTCGGAGCCACTCCAGGCAACACCGAGTTTTTTGCCGAGGATTGTGATTGCTACAGAATACTTGGACGACGACTCAGTGGTAGTGCGAATTTCTGATAACGGTATGGGAATAGCGCCAGAGAGTCAAGAAAAAATGTTTGAAACATTCTTTACTACTAAACCGAGAGGTGTAGGTACTGGTTTGGGATTGGCAATTGGTCGCGAAATTATCGTTAAGAAACATGGGGGGACAATTAACTTTTGGTCGGAGGTGGGAACGGGGACGGAATTTTCGATCGCCCTGCCGATTAAGCATGAGGATTTGATGCAAAATACGCAGGTAAAACCTCCAATGGCTCGCGAAGAGAATTCGCTCTACAACGGTAAGGCACCAGCCAAGTCCGAGGATAGAGAAACTGTAAAAAATTAAAAATTATCAGTTTTTATAGCAGTTTCAAAAAATAAGACCACTCTCAGCCCGCGATCTAAACTCTGATGTCCTAATTTATTCCAACTCTAAAATCTAAAATCTAAAATCTACAATCTACAATCTAAATTGTATGAGATTGCTTACTGATTGGCTGTCGCTCTCCCACTCAATGAGTGATAATACGCAAATCAAAAGTATTTTCAGTAATCTTGAAAAACAGGATTTGCTATAATTCAAAGTTGAGCAATCACTGTACGGAGCGAAAATTATGGGACTATTTGACCAAATTTTGAGCGCGATCGACAATCCCAACCAACAAGCAAGCCCCAATCAGTTGGGCAACATTCTCGGTGCGGTAGAGCAGTTGAGCGGCAACCAGGGCGTCAATACGGGTACGACTCAGTTGGCGATGTCGGTTTTGGGCGGATACGTGCGATCGGCATTACAAGACGTGCGATCGCAGTCAGGAGACGCACAAGCTCAACAACTTGTCAACCAATTTAGCGGTACAAATCCCAATCCCCAAGCGGTACAGAGTTTGTTCGGAGTCGGCCAACTGACGCAGATAGTGAACGATATCGCCCACAGAACCGGTTTGAATAACGCCACAGTGCAGGCGATGATACCTGTCTTGGTGCCGCTGCTGCTTAATTTGCTACAAACCGGCGGCAACGCCCAAAATCCAGCCCAAGGCAGCAATCCCGTTTTGAATACGTTTTTAGATTCAGATGGAGACGGCGATGTAGATATTACTGACGCCATGTCGATGGCAGGCCGCTTTTTGAATCAGCGCCCTTAATTTAGGATTTTTTAACCGCAGATATCAGCGGAGGGACACAGGTGAACGCAGATAGGATTTTATCTGCGTTCATCTGCGTTTATCTGCCTTCATCTGCAGTTAAAAAATTTCCTACTTTAACCCAAACCCAAATCAGTCACAGCACCAAGACTGCTAGAAGAAACCAACTTAGCATATTTAGCCAAAACGCCCTTAGTATACTGAGGTTTAGGAGGCTGCCAAAGAGCCCGGCGCTGATCCAATTCGGCATCAGAAACATTGAGCTGCAACAAGCGATTTTGAGCATCAATTGTAATCGAATCGCCCTCTTTTACTAAAGCAATTGTGCCTCCTACTTGCGCCTCCGGTGCAACGTGACCGACAACCATGCCGTAAGTTCCGCCAGAGAAGCGGCCGTCAGTAATTAATGCTACGGAATCGCCCAAACCTGCGCCAATAATTGCCGAAGTTGGTGCTAACATTTCGCGCATTCCCGGCCCGCCTTTGGGCCCTTCGTAGCGGATGATAATCACATCGCCGGCTTGAATTTTGCCCGCTAAAATTGCATCCAAACAATTTTCTTCAGATTCAAATACCCGCGCCGGGCCGGTAATTTGCGGTTTTTTAACGCCAGTAATTTTAGCAACGGCTCCTTCTGTTGCTAGATTTCCTCTCAGAATTGCTAAATGTCCTTGGGCGTAAAGCGGGTTGTTCCAAGGGCGGATGACATCTTGGTCGGTGCGGGGTTCGGCTGGAATATCTGCCAACACTTCAGCAACAGTTTGGCCGGTAATTGTCAGCGCGTCTCCGTGCAGTAAACCTTTTTCTAGCAGCATTTTCATTACTTGAGGAATGCCGCCGGCTTTGTGCAAATCGGTTGCTACGTATTTGCCGCTGGGTTTGAGGTCGCACAGCACTGGTACTTTTGCTCGAATAGTTTCAAAATCGTCGAGGGACAACTCAACGCCGATCGCATTGGAAATGGCTAATAAATGCAGCACAGCATTGGTCGAACCGCCGATTGCCATGATTACCGCGATCGCATTTTCAAAGGCCTTGCGCGTCAAAATTTGGCTCGGTAACAACTGTTTGCGGACAGCTTCCACGACAACTTTTGCCGATTCGGCAGCGCTGTCAGCTTTTTCGGCATCCTCAGCAGCCATTGTCGAAGAATAAGGCAAACTCATGCCCATCACTTCAAAAGCGCTCGACATCGTATTTGCTGTGAACATCCCGCCGCAAGAACCAGCGCCCGGACAAGCTTTATGTTCGACTGCATTGAGTTCTGTTTCGTCAATTTTGCCCGCGCTGAATTGACCGACTGCTTCAAAAGCGCTGACAACGGTTAAATCGCGTCCGTTGTGGTGTCCTGGTTTGATCGTGCCGCCGTAAACAAAAATAGCAGGAATGTTCATGCGGGCGATCGCAATCATCGCCCCCGGCATATTTTTATCACAACCGCCGACAGCCAGCACCCCGTCCATACTTTGGCCGTTGCAAACAGTTTCTATCGAATCAGCAATCACATCTCTCGACACCAGAGAATATTTCATCCCTTGAGTTCCCATCGAGATCCCGTCGCTGATAGTAATCGTACCGAACATCTGTGGCATGGCGCCGGCTTCCTTTGCACCCGCAATAGCCCGCAAAGCGAGCTCGTTCAATCCCATATTGCAGGGCGTAATCGTGCTGTACCCGTTGGCAATCCCCACAATCGGCTTAGTGAAATCGTCGTCACCAAAACCGACTGCCCGCAGCATTGCTCGGTTGGGCGCGCGCTGCACGCCTCCAGTCACAGCTTGGCTTCTCAAATTTTCAGGCATTTTAAAATTTCCTTTCTCTGTTGACAGTTGACAGTTGACAGTTGACAGTTGTCAGTTGTCAACTGCCAGCTCGCCCAAAAACGAATACAAGTTTCCGATAATCGTCGTGGTGAGCCCATAATTTTAGACCAAAGTTCCGGCTCCCAGATGAATCTGTGGAGCAAATCTAAAATCTAAAATCTAAAATCGACTGACTCAGTGCCGAGCGCCGAGAGTTTTACCCTATTGTTGATTTTCTCAGAAGCTTTGATATTTTTGATACTCCCGGGCCCTAAAGGGACGGGGATTCTTGAAGAGTTCGTATCTGAACTTTCAAAGGCGAAATCAAAGCGCCTCTACCCACTCAGCTTAGACAAATCCAAACTTTGCGTATACTTTTAGCTTTTGTGCTTTTAGAGTCCACCACTAATGCCAGATAGGTACGCTCAACAACCTGCCTTTTGTTTGCCCTTTAACTATTCCGAATCAAGTTGGATATGTCCGTTGCCGGGATTTCACCGTACTAGGTTGTTTCAACACGTAGATGGTTATTCTTACTTGCTGTGTGAATTATACCAAGAATTGAAGGCGGTTGAAACCACTGCCGACTTATCCCCGTGTCTGAAGCCAGGGGCTTGCGTCTCGTTTTTCGGTCAGACGTTTTAGGAGGCAGTGGCACAGCAGTGTCCGGAAAGCAAGGGAAAAATTCTACAGATACTACAGCGTGCAGAGTGAATACCGTGGTTATCTGGGATGATGTGGTAACACCCATCACTCTAACGTTTAAAAAAAATTGCGAGGCGAATGACATGGAGGCCGATCGAATTCTGAGGCAATATGCGGCCGGAGAAAGAAATTTTCGAGAGATTAACCTCGTCGGGGCCGACTTAAAAGGGGTAAACCTCAGCGAGGCTAACTTTACCAGATCGAATTTCCAAGACGCAAACCTTAAAGGCGCTAACCTGACGGGAGCGAACTTGCGCGAGGTGAAATTGGCAGGGGTGGACATGACAGAAGCCAACCTCAGCGAAGCAAATCTCATCGGTACCGATTTGAGCCGGGCCAATCTCAGCGGGGCTAACCTGATGGGAGCCAACCTGCGCGGATCAATGGCGAGAGAAGTCAACATGACCAAGGCTAATTTGACCGAAGCTAATTTGACCGAAGCCAACTTTACCGAAGCGAATTTGTTTGCGGCCAACTTAACCGACGCTAGCATGATTCGCATTAATTTGATGAAGGCAAATTTGAGTTGGTCAACTCTCAAAGCGGTAAACCTGACAAATGCCATCCTCAGCGAGTCGCTTTTAGAAAGAGCTAATCTGACTCAGGCAATTCTCAGCGGGGCGATGGTGAGCGGGGCCAACCTGACTGGTGCAGATTTGCGCCAAGTAACTATGGTTGGAGCTAATCTCACCGACGCTAATCTGAGCAATGCTAATTTGAGAGTTGCTAATGTTAGTTGGTCAACGTTGGCAAGAGCTAATTTGAGCGGTGCTAATTTGTACCGTGCCAAGCTGTGCTGGTCTAATTTTAGCGGGGCTGTTTTGGTGGAAGCGGTTTTGATTGATGCTAATCTCAATCGAACTAACTTCCGCGATGCAGATTTGAGGCGGGCAATTATGCCCGATGGCACGACTAATGATTCTTAAAATTTGATTGTTGATTGTTGACTGTTGACTACTGACTAATGACTACTGACTAATGACTACTGACTAATGACTAATGACTAATGACTAATGACTATCACTGAATTATTGATGTTGGGTGCGGCGGGAATTTTTGCCGGAATTCTAGCTGGATTTTTGGGTATCGGCGGCGGTACGGTGCTCGTGCCTTTGTTGGTGGCTCTCAATTACGCTCCGGTGCAAGCGGTTGCTACTAGCAGTTTGTCGATCGTCATTACAGCTATTTCTGGCAGCATCCAGAATTGGCGCATGGGCTACCTCAGCTTGAGCCAAGTCGCAGGCATCGGATTTCCAGCCGTCATCACAGCACAAATCGGTGCTTATTTGGCGGGGATATTTCCGCCTTACTTGCTGTTACTTACTTTTGGGTTGTTGCTGTGGCTGAATATTTATTTGATTGAAGTTCGCAAGCGTCTGACAGCTAATAAGAAAGCGGAACTAGAACAAGGGGAACTGGGAGGACAAGCGGGACAAGAAGAAAATGCTCAATTACCAATTACCAATCACGAATTACCCAATAATTCAAATATTATATTCCATCCAACTTTTGCTAAAATTGCTACCGGCAGTGCGGCGGGTTTATTAGCGGGTTTGTTCGGCGTAGGCGGCGGCGTAATTATGGTTCCCCTGCAAATTTTGCTGTTAGGAGAAAGCATTAAAACTGCAATTCAAACCAGCTTGGGCGTCATCGTTATCACGGCAATTTCGGCGACGGCGGGACACGCGGCGCGCGGGAATGTTTTGTGGGATGTGGGGTTAATTCTTGGCGGCGGCGGTTTGTTGGGGGCGCAGGTGAGCACGCGATTTTTGCCGAGATTGCCCGATCGTATTGTTAGTTTAGCTTTTCGATCGCTCTTGGCAGTGTTATCGATTTATGTTTTCTGGCAAGCTTGGCAAAAATTTAGTAACGGGTAACGGGTAATGGGTGATGGGTAATTGAGAATTGGTAAAGATAATTGAGAATTGGTAATTGAGGCAGATCCTCCGGGTATGTATTCCCAGGCAGAGCCTGGGAACAAGGTTAAGGCTACAATGACAGTTGAAGTTGACAGTTGACAGTTGACAGTTGACAGTTGACTACTAACTAATGACTACTGACTCCTGACTAATGACTACTGACTACTGACTAAGTTTTTTCACGGCGCGAGTCAGACGCTGCAAATAAGGCTTGACAATTTCTTGATTTTGCCTCTGCAACTCGGACACTTGCTGCTGCAAATGCTGAATCTCGGTTTGCAGCATCCCTGTGTCTATTGTGGGTCGATCGAGCAAGTCCTGCAATTGCTTGAGAGAACCTTGGATTGTATCAAAGTCTACTTCGTTCGATCGCTCCTGTAACTGAGCCGTAATAGTTTTAACTTCAGTTAACTTTTCGCCCATCAATAAAAATCGGACGTTGACATTTTCCCAATCATGCTCTCTGAGGGCGCTATTTTCCAAAATGCGGAGTTTTTGCTGCAAATCGGACAGGGTGGTGTAGAGTTCCTGAGAGTCGGCCGGAAGCGCCTGGGCTTGGCGTTCGAGGGAGGCTACGGCAGCTTGTACCTCGGCGATGGCCCCGGATTCCAAGCCCAGGAGTTTTTGCTGCAAGTCGGAGACGGCGGTGTAGAGTTCCGCAGGTTCTCCAGGTAGTATCTGAACTTGTTGCGATCGACGTTCTACTGCGGCCTGTACGTCCGTAATCGCAGAATTTGCCTTTTGTTGCATTTGTTGCTCGAAACGCTGGCGATTGGCGAGATTTATCGAGAGTGCTGCGGTTAAGGGGGCGGCAGCGTAGACAATTTGGCCCGACAATCCTGCAGCAATCGTGCCAATAGCTGAACCAGCAACTGAGGCGTATTCTACCAATTCTAGCCAGTCCGGCTGGTTCGGGGCACTTCTCAAAGCTGGGAATGATGCTTTTTCAATCTTCTGCATAGCCTTTTAGTCGTAGTCGGATAGATGGCGATACCGACATGATAAAAGCGATCGGCAAATAAATCAGGGCTATTGGTCAAAATTTCCTGATTGTGGTATTTTTATTGACCTCGTGCCGAATACGTTCTGCCTTCAAAACGGTCAATCTCAGGTAAAATTCAGGATTAAGTCGATCGCTCAAAACATTTAAGCGATAACCATTCACCGCCGTCTGTCAGGAGTATACAGAAAATGGGTCTTAAGATTATTGAAAGCTACGATAGCAGTTTTGTCCTCGAACCCGATGCTAAAACTGCTCTGTTCGGTTTGTTAACCGGTGAAAGCTTTGTCAAACAAGTAGCGCTACAATTGCAATGCTCGCGCATTGAGTTTGCCGAGTTACTGTTTCAGCCAATCCCTTACAGCAGCGAGACGCCGAAGGGAATGCCTGCGGAATTTGAAAAGTATCATCAATCGAGCGATTTTGCGATCGTCAACGTCCCGCCTAATTTCATGTTCCAAGCCAAAATATTTAAACCCAGCCGCCTCTGTGCAATTTATAGAGTTTTCAAGAGTTAAGTAAAGGCGGGTTAATGTGTGGTTTAATCTAAAATCTAAAATCTAAAATCTAAAATCGGATGACAGAAGACATTCAATCTCTCGCCAGCTTAGAATTCATTCCCTACATAGACTCCGAGGGGAAATTGCCCGATTTTGTCCAGGGAAAAATCGGCGTTTACGCGATTTTTGACAACGAAAAAGTCCTGCAATTTGTCGGCTATTCTCGCGACATTTACCTCAGCCTTAAACAGCATTTGGTACGCCAAACCCAGTATTGCTACTGGCTGAAAGTCCAAACTATTGACAAGCCCAGTCGCACTATTCTAGAAAGCATTAGAGAAAGTTGGATTGCCGAAAACGGTTCCCAACCCCAGGGTAACGGTGCCGATGCTGCCAAGTGGAACGATCCCATCGACACCAAAACTGTAATGACTGCCCAAGAAACGGCAAATTATGAAGGTATCTTCGCCGATGAAATTGCCAAAGATAAATTGTTGAAAAATGTCGCGCGACGCGTGGAAAATGAAATTTTCGCGCTGCTGAAAACTCGCGGCGTAACTGAAGAAATCCGGTTTAATCCCAAGCTGAAAACTAGCGGATTGCTGGATTTAAAGTAAATACGTTCTATTGTCAATTCCCCACAATCAGCCCGTGTTTGTAATGAGGACTTCTATCAAATCCTGTAGCAAGAGAATGAAACAGTCCTCCCGCTCACCCGGCACTCCGCCAGGGAATGAATTCCACGGGGCTTATAGCAAAAGTCCTCGCTTCCGAGGACTAATAAATTATTCAGTCCTCGGAAGCGAGGACTTTCGCTTTGAGGCAGGGGTTTCAACCCCTGACGGACTGACAGACTATCGGTTTTACCTTAAACAGATGCTCGCGTACAATCTATCTGAGATATCCTCTGGGTCACTTAAATTTTAAAATGTTGAAATTTATTAAAATTTAACAGATATCGGAATCTGCACAATTAACTTGGTTCCTCGACCCGGAGCAGAAATACAACTGATGTGACCTCGATGTTTTTCCACTACAATATCGTGACTGATTGCCAACCCTAATCCAATACCGCGGCCTACAGGCTTCGTAGTAAAAAATGGGTCAAATATCTGGTGGCGCACTTCCTCACTCATCCCACAACCGTTATCGGCAATGTGGATAACAACGGATTTATAGTTGTGAGTGGCTAATTTGGAATCTTGATTGTGCAGGGCAGATTCTGACTCACAACTTACTGAAGTGCTGATGGTAATTTTTCGGGGAGAAGGTTGAGTTTCCAGGGCATCAATAGCATTAGTTAACAAGTTCATGAACACCTGATTTAACTCACTGGCGTAACAGGTGACTCTTGGCAGTTGGCTGTAGTGTTTAATGACCTCTATCTCACCAGCTTTGTTTGTTCCCTTCAGCCGGTGCTGCAAAATAACTAAAGTATTGTCAATGCCTTCATGAATATCCACTGGCTTGTACTTTTGTTCGCCAAGGCGGGTGAATTTCCGCAAAGACATCACAATTTCGCTAATCCGAGAAGCACCCTCTGTCATCGAATTCAGCAGTTTTGGATAGTCCTCTGCGATGAATTCGGGTTGAATCTCGTTCAATTTGCCGGTAATTTCTGCAACGGGGTGGGGGTAGTAATGTCGGTACAATTCGACAAGGCGAAGCAAATCTCGCGCATACTCCGCCGCTAGAGCAATATTGCCGTAGATAAAGCTGACGGGATTGTTGATTTCGTGAGCAATTCCTGCCGCTAGCTGACCTAAAGAAGCCATTTTTTCCTTCTGTATTAACTGAGCTTGAGTTTTCTTGAGTTCAGTTACGGTTTGTTCGAGTTGCTTGGCGTAGCATTGTGTTTGCTGGAACAACTGGCGCTGCACGAGTTGATTGGAGACGCGGGCGAGAACTTCTTGTTCGTGAAACGGTTTTGTGATATAATCTATAGCACCAACTTCAAAGGCTTTGATTTTATCAAACACTTCATTTAAAGCACTGATAAAAATAACCGGAATGTCCTTGGTTGTGGGAGAAGCTTTCAATACTTGGCAGACTTTGTAGCCGTCCATACCGGGCATCATGATGTCGAGCAAAATCAAGTCAGGAGGAGTTAACTCGATCGACCGCAGCGCTAGTTTGCCGTCGGGTGCGGTGCGTGTTTTGTACCCTTGCTGCGAGAGTATTTGAGCTAAAAGTTGCAAATTAGCCGGAATATCATCAACAATTAAAATATTCCCTTTTAAGACGGGAGTTGGTTCGTAATTCATATCTAGTTCGGTAAGATAACCTTTATAGGTTTGTAGTGAGTACGATCGCCCTAGCGGGTTTTATGAGGACGATCGTACTCACTACGAACCGCGTATAATATCATTTCTCTTTCGGATCGGGATGGATGAGAGCTAGTATTTGATTGAACTGAAACTCGTTAGCCAATGCGGCTAAAGCGCTCGCTAAAGCGTCATTGCGATCGCGAATTTGCTCAATTTGGATCAGAATTAACTCTAAATCGCACTCAATTGTGGCTTTCTCTAAAGCTGCCAGCCAATCTGCGGGTAAAGCTGCCAGAGTCTCTGAAGTCGGAGCTTCGATTTGAGTTGACTCGGGAACACTCTCCGGTTCACCGTAAATGTAACGCACTCCCAGATGCTTGTGCAGGGTGGCAAAAATTTCTGTATCTCGAAAGGGTTTGTGGATAAAGTCATCGCAATCATCTGATACAGTAACGGTTTGCGCTTCCTCGGCGTTACCGGCACTCACGGCAATAATTGCCGTAGCTTGACCTTTAACGGTGGCTTTAATGCGCTTGGTCGCTTCATGTCCATCCATCACGGGCATCCACATATCCATAAAAATTAAGTGTGGCTCAAAACTCGACCACATTTCAATAGCTTCCATGCCATTGGTGGCTTCTTCGAGTTCAAAGTTAAAGCCAGCGAGGAGTTTGATCAGCAGTTGGCGGTTGTCCGATCGATCGTCCACAATCAAAATACGATAGCGTGGCTGGTTGCGTTCCAGCGCTATCACCCGACGCGGTGGCTGTACGGGTTGAGTCGCGGGGGTATCAACGACGCTGACGGGGATATCAAATGCGAAGGTGGTGCCGCGTCCTACTTCACTGCGTACAGTAATCACACCGCCCATCAACTTGACAAACTGTTGGCTGATAGCGAGCCCCAAGCCTGTTCCTTGCTGAGATTTGGTTCCTGTTTTGGTTTGCACAAAGGGTTGAAAAAGCTTATCTAACTCATCAGGAGCTATGCCGGCACCTGTGTCTTCTATTTCAAAATGTAATTGGTAATTACTAATTAGTAAATGCTGATTTTCACGCTCTACAAATGCACTTAATTTCAACCTAATTACTCCTTGTTTCGTAAACTTAATAGCGTTAGAAAGGAGATTAATTAAAACTTGGCGCAGCTTCATTTGATCTGTTTGCACGTATTCGGGAGTTTCGCTAGAGCAGTCAAATATTAACTGCAATTGTTGCTCCCGTGCCTGGAGTTGAAACATCTCTTCCAGATCGTTCAATAGGCTGCTTAATTGAAAGTCTGTTGGGTTGAGGGTAATGCGTCCCGCCTCTATTTTGGCTAAATCTAATATTTGATTGATCAGAGCTAGCAAGTGTTCTCCGCTGCGGTTGATGATACGAATATTTTCCTGTTGTTCGCGAGTGAGGTTGGTAGAGCGCTGCATCAATTGCGAGAATCCCAGAATTGCGTTTAGCGGGGTGCGGAGTTCGTGGCTCATATTTGCCAGGAAAGTGCTTTTGGCAAGGTTGGCGGCTTCTGCAGCCCAGGCGGCTTGTTGAAGCTGTACTGCTTGCTGTTGAGTGGCTTCGAGCAATTGAGCTTGTTGTAAGGCAACTCCCAGTTGAGTGCTAATTTGCAGCCCAATATTGATTTCTGCTTCGCGCCAAGTGCGGGGTCCAGAATTTTGATAGCTGGCGAGCAAACCCCAAAGTTGACTGCCGCAAAATATGGGAAAAATAACGTAGGCTCTAGCTTGAAATTGTTTTAAAAGTTCTAGGTAACAAGGACTCAACCCAGCGCTGTATATGTCTTCAATTATGCGGTAAGGGACGCCTCTAGCATACATACCACCTTGATTTCTTTGTAGATAGGTATCCAGCACTGGTTCACCGGAGGCTTGCATAGTTTTCACGGTACAGCGAGAGTCTTCGACGAGAGTGTTTGGCACATTAAAATCGTCAGGTTGCATCAGAGATATCCAGCCGGCAGCCATTGATTCGGCAACAAATTCCCCACTCCAATCAGGATTAAAGCGATAGATACCGACACGATCGCATTTTATGGTTTGTCGCAGTTCTGAGGTTGTGGTTTTGAATATTGTGTCAATATCTAAGGATTGACGGATGCGATCGATCGATCGGGCAATGGCTTGTTCTCCCTGGGCGCTTTCTCGCAAAGCTGACTCGGCTTGTTTGCGATCGCTAATATCCAAGACAGTGCCCAACAAACGGATCAACTGCCCTTTTTCATCATAAACAGGTTTCCCTCGAACTTCAATGTAACTGAGCGAGTCATCTCTTCGGATCAGCCGGAGATCAATTTCAAAGCTTTGCCCCGATATAGCTTGCTCGCGCACCATTGTCAGATAGCGCGATCGATCTTCTGGATGAAAACGCTCGATTAATTGTTCGTTTGGCAGCGGTTTTTGAGTAGGATCGAGCTCATAAATGCGATAGAGTTCTTCACTCCAAGTGGTTGTTGCTGTGGCGATATCGTATTCCCAACTGCCAATACGGGCAATTTTTTGGGCTTCCAGCAGTCGGGATTCCGCCAACTGGCGATCGCTAATGTCGCGCGCTACCCAAACCGCAGAGCTATCCGACAGAGGCGAAATTTTAGCAGCAAACCAAACTTCTTTGTTATTAATCAGCAGACTGTAATCAAAACTAATAGTTTGTTTGGTTTCCAATGCCTGTTGAACTTGAGCGAAATAAATCTCCTGGCTTTCCTCATGAAAAAAATGTTCGATGATGGAGTCGATCTGATTCGTCTGATAGTTGTAGTGAAAAATCCCCTTGGTGGGTATAATTTGAATAGTTTTTTGTTCGTATTCAAAAATCAATACAATGTCTGTGATAGAATCAAATATTTTTACAATTTGCTCGGTAGAAGTGTAAAGTTTTTGTTCGAGCAATTTGCGATCGGCAATTTCAGATTGTAAGAGTTCGTTAGCACGAGATAATGCGCCGGTACGTTCGATTACTTCGGCTTCTAAAGTACGATTGTAGCCAGTTAATATTTTTTCAGATTGTTTGCGCTGTGCGATGTTAGAAAAAGCAGTGATGGCATAAATAATGTTTCCGCCTTCGTCGAAAATTGGTGTGGCGCGCGCCTCAAAAGGAATAAATTTCCCATCTCGATAAAGTTCTACATCTTCAAGCAATACCGTTTCGCCACGCAGTGCTCGGAATGCGGGCAGCTCTTCAGTGGGATAAGGCTGGTTTTGGCGGTAGATTTGATAAACTTCTACTGCTTCTTCTAAAGTCGAATCTGGAATAGTTGCTACGCCGAGCCAATGCTTGGCAGTTTCGTTCAAGTACACGACTTTACCGGAGGTATCGTGGATAGATACTCCCGTAGGTATGGCTTCGAGAAATTGATTGAGTTGGCTCTCTCTGTGCGCTAAAGCTCCATTTAAAGATTTTTGGTCTGCAAAAGCCTGTTGCAGTTGCACTGCCATAAAATTGAAGGAATTGGCGAGTTCTCCGACTTCATCCAAGCGTTTATTTTCTAAAGGTTGATCCCATTTTCCTTTGGCAACATTTTTGGCTGCCGTATTCAAACGCATAATTGGCTTTGTTACCCAACGGGAAGCCAAAAATCCGATCGCGATCGCCAGCGGCAGTGTACCGATCAATAACCACAATGTATGGCGCGTATTTGCTTGAATTGGAGCCATGAAATCAGACTCTGGCACCACCACCACAATCAACCAATCCAAACCACGGAAATCTCGATAGGGAGTGACGCGGACAAACTGCCTATCCCCCTTGCTAGCCAAGGTAAATCGCTGGGTTGTTTGCAACGTGCGGAGGTTGCCAAATCGGTTGGCGAGTTGTCGAGCAATATCTCGCGTGCGGGCATCCTTGCTGTTGGTGGCTAGCAATGGCGTCGGTTGCTTTTTTGTTGGCGTCACCAAGGGTGTTTCTAGTGTGGATGTGGCAATCAGATTGCCCGATCGATCCATAATAAAAGTTTGTCCTGAAGCCGAGAATTGCAGCCTAGCCAGGAAGGTATTGATTGCCGATAGTCCATCATTATCTGTGAGGCGATCACTAATCCGTTCTCCTACTTGTTCGATTAGCTGATGCCCTACATCTTCGACTGATTCCTGACCACTTTTGAAAGAAAGATAGCCCACTAGCCCGACTAAACTTACGGTTTGCAAAACAAACGGAACAATCAGAACCGTTCGCAGGGGAAGCTTTCTGAAAATTAGGGCGGCTGGGCGGTTGAGAGGATAAAGGGGCATGGGTGTGAGGGAATTGCGCTGATAATAGAATTTTAACTGCTATAGTCTGCCTTTACCCCCGGCAATTGGCGCGCCCTACAGGCTCTGAAATGTTCCTCCGGGTTCAATATAGCCAACTACCAGCGAAGATTGGGCCCTGCTGTCAAAATTTGCTTCTGTCAGTTCTGTTTCTAGCTGTTGGGCATTTGATTTATTTTTACTTGCAAAAACTGTGATAACTTTTCTAATTTCTTTGTGTGTATCGGCAATCATGCCGTTAATGAAAAGCCAGCGGGGGCGGGTTTATGAGATTGTAGATTATGGGCAATTATTATTGGTCAACCCGCCCTTACAACATTTAACATCATACAAATCCGAATCAAACAGAAATGATCTTATACTAATTTTTTATGAGGCTGCATAGAATCTGATCCCCCCTAACCCCCCTTAATAAGGGGGGGACAAGATTCTTTTCAAAGTCAACCCCTACTCCCCTTCTTAAGGGGGATTTAGGGGGATCGAGATATGTGCAACTTCACCTTAAACTGGTATTACTCGTGCGATCGTCCGAGCCCGATCGCCCTAATGCCGATTTGTTAACTTGGCTAAAACGGTGGCGAAGTGAGCGGGTTCGATCGGCTTTGTTAAGTGTTCGTTGTAACCAGTGGCGATCGCCCGATCGCGGTCTTCTTCGCTAGCATAAGCTGTCAGCGCCACGGCCGGCAAGCGCTTGATTTTGTCGGATGCCGACGATCGCACTTTGCGGATCAGCGAGTAGCCGTCCTCAACGGGCATACCGATATCGCTGACTAAAATATCCGGCGGCGACTGCTGTAAAATGTCGATCGCCTCCGCAGCCGAAGCAGCCGCCGTCGCAGTCGCCCCGCACTGTTGCAGCGCCAGCATCAAAAACTGGCGGTTGTCGGGTTCGTCGTCAACTCCCAACACCTTTACACCAGTCAAAATACCCGGAGGCATTGGATCGGATTTCCTTTATCCTCTCAACTGCCGCTGCTTACTACGAGGCTGTTTGAATGGCAGTGTCACCGTAAATGTCGCACCCTGGTCTTTACCGGGACTTTCCGCAGTCACAGTGCCCCCGTGGAGTTGCACCAAGTGCTCGACGATCGCCAATCCCAGTCCCAAACCGCCCTCAGCCTTAGTTTTCGAGGCGTCTGCTTGTCGGAAGCGATCGAACACGTAGGGCAGAAAATCAGCAGGAATGCCCTTTCCAGTATCGCTGACAGTAATTTGCACGTAATTGGGTGATGAGGAACCGCTAACAGCCACCGCAGACAAGCACAGTTCCACATTTCCCCCCGAAGGCGTAAACTTGACGGCGTTACTCAGCAAATTCCACACTACCTGCTGCAACCTCTGGGCGTCGCCCCACATCAAGCCGACTGCGGGGTGAAGTTCTAACGAAACGGTGACAGACTTGGCCTCGGCTGTCAAACGAACTGAATTATGAGCCGCCTCGATCGTCTTTACCATGTAGAACCAGCCGGGTTTCAAAGCCAGCTTGCCTTGAATAATCCGGGAAACATCGAGCAAATCTTCCACTAGCTGGATCTGCACCTTCGACTGACGCTCGATGGCTTCCAAACCGCAAGCTAATTTATCTTGGTTGTAGGGGTGGGCGCGCAGGATCTGTGCCCACCCCTGAATCACATTTATAGGCGTTCGCAATTCGTGGGAAAGAGAGTCTAGAAACTCGTCTTTCCGGCGGCTGATAGCTTCTGCTTCCGCCCGCGCGGCCTGTTCGCGATCGAGCAACTGAGCGCGTTGGGCCTCGACTTGCTTGCGATCGCTGATGTCGGCCACGATCGACATACAGTTGATGTTGCCGTTGCTGTCGCGGACTGGAGTTGCCCACAAACTGATGTCGATCGAGCTGCCGTCTTTCCTTTGGCGGTGGGTTTCCATGCCGGCGATCGCGTTTCCTTCGCGAATTCCTTTCAAATTAGCCCTGAATTCCTCCCGCTTGTCTGCGGGAACGCTGGGTATAAATTGACCTACCGCCTCTGATTCCTGCCAGCCAAAAATCCTCTCGGCTGCTGGGTTCCACATTTTCACAGTCCCGTCGTCGCAGTCCAAAACGGTAATTGCTAGGGGACAAGCCTGAATCAAGGCTTCTAAAGTTTGATGGAGGTGCGATCGCGCTGCTTCTGCTTGTTTGCGATCGCTGATATCGACGTTCACCCCGATCATCCGCAAAGGCAAACCCCGATCTTCCTGAAACACCTTCGCCCTGCAAGCAATCCAGCCGACGCTTTTGTCCGGGCGGCAAATGCGGAACTCTATGTTTAATTCCTCCCCGGACACCGCTGCAGCTTTTACCTGCTGTTGAGTCAAAGCGCGATCGTCTGGATGCACCATTTCCACCCAACTTTGATAGCTGTCGATACCGCCGGCCCGCAGCCCGTACAAAGCCTCTAACTCCGGCGTACAGGCGATATCGCCGGTTTGGACGTTCCATTCAAAAGTTCCGATTTTGCCTGCTTGCTGAGCGATTTGCAGCCGTTCTTGATTGTTTTTGAGTTTTGCTTCTACCCGCGAGATCTCGGTCAAGTCGATGAAGAATGCGACGATCGTCTCTGGTTCGCCGTTCTCCGGGCACAGGGTCGTCCCGCCCATCAGAATCGGCACGCGGCTGCCATCTTTGCGGATGTACTCTTTCTTGAAAGGAGTTGCGACTCCCTTAGCCCGCAGTTCCCCGGCCGCCAGGGCGTCGAGGTGCAGGTATTCGGGGGGGGTCATTCTGTCCCACCGCATTTGACCCGAGAGCAAGTCTGAGCGGGTGTAGCCGACCATGTTGAGCAGGGATTGGTTGGCGTAGGCGATGCGGCCGCTAAAATCGCCGATCGCGACTCCGAAAATATTTGACTCGAACAGCCGCCGGAATATGGATTCGCTTTGCTGTATTACCCGTTTTGCTTCTTTGCGATCGGTGATTTCGGCTACCACAGTGCTTACTCCCAGCAGTGTTCCTGATTCATCGCTCACTGGGTAAAAGCTGATTTGCCAATCCCGCAAAACTCCCGGCTGTTGCTTGGTTTCGGCCTTAACTTCCAAGTCGAGCACGGGGGTTTGCGTCGCCAGCACTTGGCGGTAAATCCGCTCTACCATATCGGCCATTTCGGGAATTACTTCTCTAACAGTGCGCCCGAGGTGATCTGCGATCGATCGGCCGTTGATCGCAGCGAGGCATTCGTTCAGGCGGATGTAGCGCAAATTGGTATCGACAAAGCACAGCCCGACTGGTGTGGTTTTGTAAACTAAGTCGAGTTCTGCTAGTTGGCGGCGAATGCGTATTTCGTTTTCTCGAAGTTGGTTTTGGGCTTGTTTGCGATCGGTGATATCTAGTACGAAGAATGCTCCTTTGTCTGTGCATCCTTGGAAGTTTCCGCCGCCGACTAAAACTGGGAACCGCGTGCCGTCTTTGCGGAGATATTCTTTTTCAAAAGGCGCGCAACTTCCTTCTGCTTCGACTTGCGCCAAGGCGATGCGATCGAGTTCTATATATTCCGGCGCCGTGAGTTCGATCCAGCGGATCTGTCCCGAAGCTAAGTCTTCCCTCGTATATCCGATCATTTCCAGCAAGGCGTCGTTAGCGTCCGTAACTTCGCCGCTGGCATCCCAAAAACCGATGCCGATCATGTTAGATTCTACCACGCTGCGGAAGCGCATTTCGCTTTCCCGCAAAGCTAATTCTGTTTGTTTTTCTGCGGTAATATCTGTGATAATTAGCCCGACTCCGATTATTTCTCCCTTTTCATTTTTCACGGGGTAGTAGTTGGCGAGCCAGTAACCGAAATATCCCGGTTTCCCATGAGGTTCGCCGCTCATTTCTAAGTTTAAAACAGGCTGGCCGGTTTCTAAAACTTGCTGAATTATCGGCGCAAATTTGGCTGCATGTTCTGGCAACAATTGGCGGAAGTCTTGGCCGAGATGCTGTTCTATCGGCAAACCGTTGAGTTCTGCTAATACTTGATTGATACGGATGAAGCGCATTTCGCGATCCATAAAGCAAATCGCTAGGGGAGATGCTTCTAACAGCGAGTCAATTAAGGCAAAGGATTGCGATGTTTGAGATAGTGCTTGTTGCGCTTCAGTGTAAAGTCTGGCGTTGTCGAGGGCGATCGCCACGCGGTATGCTAAATCTTCTAGCATTGCCATGTCTTCTGCACAGTAGCGGCGGCCCAACTTCGAGGTAAAGCAAGTGATGGAACCCATTACCCGCCCGCGAGCCTTCAGCGGTACGCAAGCGTGAGATCCGATATTGAGCGATCGCAATTTTTCCATTTCTGCTGCATTGTCGGCTCCTGCTGCTAAAATTTCCTCATCCACGTCGCCAATTAGTTCGGATTTTCCGCTGCGGATTACCAGCGGATAGCCGTTAACAGCATTGTCCGCGATCGAACTGCGAATTCTCAAGTTATTAATAGTATCAACCGTGGAGGGGTCTGCGTGAGCCACAGCCACTCGGCGCACTTTTGAGTCGGTTTCGCTCAAATGAATGCAGCACCCGTCGGCGATCGAATTTATTGCTAATTCTGCTACCTTTTGCAACACCGTTTCCCCGTCAAACGCATCAGCCAGCATTTTGCTGACTTCTGCTAAAAATGCCGAGCGCTGCTGTTCTATTTCCGCTTGTTCCCTCGCTGTTTGCTCGATTGTTAACTGCAATCTTTGAGTTTCCGCAAGTTTTATTTCTGTGATATCGCGGGCGACAATTAAGGCTGATTCTGGTACGCCATTTTTGTCAAATTCTGGAACTACGCGGGATTGATAACTTCGGAGGCCGTTGATTGACCAAGCCTGAAATTCGATGATTTCTTCGCAACCTGTTTCTAACACTTTGTGCAGGGTTTCATCCCAGATTTGGCACAGTTCCGGCGGGATTCCTATTTCTTGACTGGTTTTACCCAAAAAGAATGAAAGCGGTTTTCCTTGGCTTCTTTCAACTGCTTGATTGACATACATATAACGCAGTTCTTTGTCCGTGCGGATAATGATATCTGGCGTATTTTCTAGCAGCGTTCTCAGTTGCTGTTCGCTGTTTGCCAAAGCTGCTTGCGCTTGTTGTCTTTCCGTGACATCTCTCACCGTACCGACGTATCCGATGAGTTCGCCGGAGTCGGAGAACATCGGCGAGGAACAAACGTTAATCCAGCGCACAATCCCCTCTGGTGTTTGCAGGCGATACTCGATCGCATATTCCCCACCTTGCCGAGTATAATCCAGCCATCGGGTCAATACGCGATCGCTGTCTTCCGGGTGAATGCACTTCTCCCACCCGTCTCCTAAAAGTTCTGTCAAACTCAAGCCGCAAATTGCCTGACAGCGTGGGTTTGCATAGGTGTAGCACCCCTGGGAATCGGCCATAAAAATGCCGACAGGCGAACAGGAACTTAAACAGCGAAATCGTTCTTCTTGAGCTTGCAGTGCTTCTTTAGCTACTGTCAGTTCTGCTGTGCGCTCTTTGACGCGGCTTTCTAGTTTGGTGTAGGATAAAGCTAGGGCTATTTCTGCTTCTTGGCGATCGGTAATGTCTATGCCAGTTGCTATCACATATTCCACCAATCCCTCGCCATCTAGGGTCACAGTATTCGACCAAGAAATTAAGCGCTTAGATCCGTTTTTAGTGCGCCAATAGTTTTGATATTCGTTGTTAAAATGTTCGACTTTGAGCTTGGTAAAAACTGTTTTAACAGGTTCTATTTCTTCGGAGATTAAAAACAAATCCCAAACATATTTATTAACAACTTCTGCTGTCGAGTAGCCTGTAGTTTTTTCGCAAGCTTGGTTAAAGCGGACAATCCGTCCTTGGCTGTCGAGAACTACAATCAAGCAAGCTGTCGTGTCAATTACTTTTGAAATAATATTACGTTCTATTTCTAGTTCTTGTTTTGCGGACTTTAAGCCTGCATACCAAGCGATAACGGCAGCGAGCAAAAGTAAGATTGCAGGAGCTGCCTGGAAGGAAAACAGTAACAGAGTTGTCAGCAGTAAAGCCGTGCCGGCACTAAATGTAGCAATACTGTAAGATTTAATGGGTAAGGGCAAGACCTCAAACTGGCTCATTTTTGTTGACCTGTAGCGATGGCGCGATCGCACTATTGCTTATGTCGATGAAACAACTTTGTTAAAACTTAGTTAAAACTAAGTATTGATTTTTTCTATACAAAACCACATTTGTAGGTGGTGTGCCATCTTCCCAGAGACAGATTGGCTGCGGGATTGCTGCTGAAGCAACTGCTATCATAGATCAAGAGACAAATTAGATTATCTAATTTCTGGGAGCAATAAGCGAGTGAATCACAAGCTGGCCAAAATTATCGGATTATTTTTCGCAGCCGCCACCCTCTTTGGATTCGTCGGTTACGCGCTTCAAAATCCCAACTTCGGCAGCAGCTCAGCGATATCGATCGGCTTCCCAAATCTTACCATCGCGGCCGTCGGGGCGATCGACAACAAACGATCCCAAATCTATCTCAACGGAACTTGGCAATTTGTTCCCGCAGTTGGCAACCCCCAAAACCCCCCCGTCTCCCCAAATTGGGGTTCCATCTCGGTGCCTGGAGACTGGCAAAAAGAAAACAACGAATCCGTACCCGGAATCATCACTCGCGGCAGCGGCAAAGATTGGGAAAACTTCAACAGTGAACAACTATCAAAAGCTTGGTATCAGAAAAATATAGACATTCCCGGCGACTGGACAAACCGCCGAATTTTTCTCGACTTAGCCAGAGTCAGCACCGATGCAGTCATCTTTGTCAACGGCATTAACTGCGGTCAAATCTCATGGCCCTACGGCACTATTGAAATTACCAAAGCAGCAAAACCAGGTCAAAACACCCTATCTATTTTAGTGATAGCAGTATCCGATGAAAAGGAAAAAGCCGTCATCATGGGCCCCACAGAAATCTACACAGAAAAATCCAAGTTGCAATCGCGGGGAATCATCGGCGAGGCAAGGCTTTTGAGCCTTCCCCCAGGCCCGTTAATTAGGGACGTATTCGTCCAAACTTCCACCCGAAAAAAGCAAGTTAAATTAGATGTAGAACTCAAAGACGTTGCCCAAAGCGGTCAAGTAGAAATAATCGCGCAAATGCTCGACGAAAAAGGCAAAGTAGAACAAAAATTTACAGGCACTGCAAACGTTAAAGCTAAACCAATTCAAACGGTACAATTCCAGTGGAATTGGCCAAATCCCCGTCTTTGGGATGTCGGGCAACCCAACCTTTACACATTGCAATTAGAAGTAAAAGGCAGTGGCATTGACACGCAATACGACCAACCTTTTGGCTTCCGCGAATTTTGGATAGAAGGGCGCCAATTTTTATTAAACGGAACTGAATTTCGGCTGCGACCAAACTTGCACTCCGAGTCTTGGCAAGGCGGGACAGTAGAAGTTTCTGACAGGCTAATTGACAGCTACGTAAAAGCAGGTTTTAACATAACAGAAATGTGGCCTTGGAATCACGACGAACGGGGTAAATGGCACTTCCGAGAGTTATTTTCGGAAAGAGCAGACCTCAAAGGTTTTCCCATTATGGCTCCCGCTTTAGACATTAGTCCTATCGCTTGGAACGGCAAGTGGAAAAACCCCCTGTGGAAAAACCGCTGGAAAGACCGAATGGTGACTGAAATGCGCCGCTACCGCAATCATCCATCAGTATTAATGTGGGCGACAAGTCCTAATTTTTTCGGGAACGCTGACGACTTAAATCCCCGTCGCATCGGCAAAAGCAAAGTAGAAGGAACTCTCAGTCCCTCGGAAAACCAGCGTTTGCGGGTCAACACTCCCCTAGGAAATGACGCTATAGCTGCGATTAAATCGGCTGACCCAACCAGACCTGTAATGGTACACCAAGGCGCACACTTCGGCGATGTTTATGCGCTGAATTCTTATTTAAATATGATTCCCTTGCAAGAACGGGAAGAGTGGATTTCTGAGTGGAGCAAAACCGGGGAAATGCCCTACATGGCAGTCGAGTTTGGGACTCCTCTGCACGCAACGATGATGCGGGCCCGCAAAGGTTTTGGTCAGGCAATTCTCAGCGAACCTTTGATGACTGAGTTTGCGGCAATTTATTTTGGCAAGCAGGCTTACGAGTTGGAAACGACGGCTTATAAATCTAAAATTCGCGAGCAATTTGTCAAGGGCCAGGAGTATCAAAGCTGGCATTTAAAAAAAGAGTTAGATTTTGCCCCAGCTTTTCAAAAGTTGCAGGAGTTATTCAGTACAAATACTTGGCGGAGTTGGCGAACTTTTGGAATGTCTGGGGGGATGATTCCTTGGAATGACGGGCACGGTTGGGAAGTTTCAGAAGCTGGCAGAAAAAAGGTGGATATTGGGGCATTTCAACCTGGTAGCCGGGGAGTTTATTTGAAGCAAGTCTCGAATAATCTTTTGAATTATTTGCAGCCCGAAGCTTACACTGTTCATCCTGGGGGGGAAGCAATTATGAATAATAATAGCTCGACTTTGGCTTGGATTGCTGGTGCTAGCCCGGTTTTTACTGCGAAAGATCACAATTTGTTTGTGGGCGGGAAACTGGCCAAGCAAGTAGTGTTAATTAACGATACGCGGGGGGCGCAAGAATTTTCGTTTAAGTGGCGGGTTTTGGTGGGGGGGAAAGAAGTTAAAAAAGGCGATAAAAAAGGGACGATTGAGTCAGCAGGAACGCTGTTTTTCCCAATAGATGTAAATTTGCCAAATACCATTTCTAGCAAGGCTGACGGCGAAATTCGCTTGACGGCACGGGTGGGCGAGCGATCGCATTCTGATACATTTGCTTTCCGCGTTTTTCCCAAGCAAGCCAAAAGCAAGGATACGCTGACAATCTTCGATCCAGCGGGCAAAACATCGGCCATGTTAAAACAGTTAGGGCATCAGCTTTTACCGTGGAATGGTTCGCAAGTTTCATCGCTATTAATTATCGGTAGGGAAGCGTTTTCTAGCGGGGAAAATTTGCCGGGAAGTTTAGAAAGTTTTGTGCGAAACGGCGGCAAAGCAATTGTGTTTCCTCAGCGGAGGCAATGGCTGAAAAATACGGGTTTCCGAGTTGCTGCCCACGTCAGCCGCCGCGCTTATCCAGTTGACAGCAACCATCCGGCAATTAGCGGTTTAGACAGTGAAGATTTGCGGGATTGGGTGGGGCAAAGCACGCTGGTTGAAGCTTATCCAGATACAATCCAAACTGGCCCTAATTTGAGTCCGGCAAATAAACCTTGGTACGGCTGGCGTTGGGGAAATCGCGGCGGTGTCAGTAGCGCTTCAATTGAGAAACCGCACCGCAGCGGTTGGCGCCCAATTTTGGAATCTGAGTTTGATTTAGCTTATTCGCCGCTGATGGAATTGGATTACGGAAAAGGGCGGCTGATTTTAAACGAGTTGGATTTAGAAGACCATTATTCTGTAGATGCTGGGGCGGCGCAGTTAGTGCAAAAAATTGTGAGTTACGGGATGAATTCTCCGCTGCTTGGAAAGCCGGATAAAGTGGTTTTAATAGGGGGAGATGAAGATGCCCAAAAGCTGGACAGTTTGGGGGTAATTTATCAGCGCGCTAGTTCGCTTTCTAATGATGCTGGTTTGGTCATTGTGGGGAGAGAAGCGAATCTGAAAGATGCAGATTTGCGCGGTTATTTGAATGCTGGCGGGAAGGCGTTTTTCTTGCCGCGTGAAGTGCCGGCTGCGGGATTGGGTGTGGATTTGCAGCAAGCGCAGGATTTTGGGGGTTCGCTGGCGGTTCCGAGTTGGGATGAGGTAAAGGGGGTTAGTGCTTCAGATTTGCGATCGCGCTCTTTTTATGATACTTGGTTGATTAAGTCTGGGGGAGAAATCGGTGCTGACGGTTTGTTAAGTCGGGTAAAAGTTGGCAAGGGTGTGGCGATTTTTTCTCAGATTGAACCGGACAGTTTGGATGCTGATACTAAGACTTATTTGCGTTTTACTCGCTGGCGGCAAACCAGGGCAAATGCTCAGATTTTGGCTAATTTAGGGGCGAGTTTTAAGGCGGATGAATCTGTGTTTAACGGTTCGAGTCGGGAGTTTTATCACTGGGATTATAAGACGGATTTTGAGAATGGGGATGATCCTTATCGGTATTATCGATGGTAGGATTTTTGAACCGCAGATTAACGCGGATTAACGCCGATGTTATGAATGATTTGAGGCGTGATATTAAAGGTAAAAGTACAATATGAATGTATGAGTATCCAGCAGTAATTTCATAGATTCCCTGTCCAAAATTCGTCTGGTAACGGTTCATCAAAATCATTACTTGTCCAGATTGCTCCTGCGTGTAATCCTGCTGTACGCTGCTTAGTTGGGGATGCGATCGGCGCTAAACGGACAAGGGGAATTCCACCTTCTGTGAGAACAACCTCTATGCCTTTAAGTGCTAGAGATAATAACTCTTTCAAATTTGTCTGTGCTTCTTGCACGTCTACTGTTTTTGTCACCATTGCAGTTATCCAAGCTAGGGATTAAAAGTGCGATCGAACAGAGGTTAGCAATTTCAATCTTAAATTGCTGATTTTATTATACTGTTAAATATCAAAGGTCAAAGTGACGGCGGAAGCGGGGGTCTAGTTTGTCGGTTTTCTTTTGGTTGCAGGTGCCGCAGAGGGTTTGCAAGTTGCTGATGTCGTTGCTGCCGCCGCGCGCTAGGGGGATGATATGATCGATCGTCAGTTGGGTTTCTAGCTTGGTTTGGCCGCAGCTTTGGCATTGGTATTTATTGCGAGTAAATACATATTTTCTGACTTCTGGGGGAATCGGGATTCTGGGGGTTTTAGACATGATGATTTTTAACCGCAGATGAACGCGAATTAACGCGGATGTTTGATGGATTAGCTGGGTGAGTTTTCTTGATTGAGAAGTTGGCGGCGCAAATCATCGAGGGGGGATTCGGGTTTGCTAGTTTCTGATTCGTTGTTTTCTGGTGTTTCTTCAACTTCTGGTTCGTCTGGGCAAAACTCTATGGTGACATTGAGTTTGAGCTTCATCTTTCCTTTCTTCCAGCCCTGAGCACCCACTCTGAGAATTTCACAATCTATACCTTCACCAAACCAGTTCTCATAAGCATTAGGTTGTTCGTCAGTATTTGAACCTACATAAATGTAGAGTTTTTGTTGACTCAACAAGTGAGTGAGTTTCTCTCCTAACCCATATTCAGGCAAAACTCCATTTACTGTTTCCTTGAGTTTTTCTACTTTAAGCATTGCGTTACCGAAAGATAAAGCATCATCATTACCGCAGTTGTGAAAATCAAATTTATCTTCCATATTGATATCTAACCTAATAGGTTTTTTAGCCATGATTTTTAACCGCAGATGAACGCGAATGAACGCGGATTTTGGAGGGTTCAGTCTGCAAATAGTTCGTCATAAATGTCATTTTCCGCGCTCAGCCAATCTTGATAAGCTTGGGATACAAGCATCGGTTGAACAGATGCTTTTCCACTTTTAAAGAATAGGGCTAGGTTCAGAAGTGTTTCTAACTTATCATCGGGAAGTTGTTCGATTATTGTTAGAAGTTTTGGGCGAATGTTCATAGGATTAAAGTCGCTCTTTGTTGGCTATTATAGCACAATAAACAGAATAAATAGACCGGGCGAATTCTATTCGCCCGCCTTTTAATCATTCACCATCCACCGAAACGCTATCATTTTGTGCAATTACAGGCAACAAATGCTCGTGCAACTTCATCGCTTGCAAACAACTATTAATCCCCGAAACTGCCCGATCGTACTCTTGAATCTTTTGCTCATTCTCAGCTTGCCGCCGCAGATTCCCAGCAATCTTTTCCTCCGCCTCCTGTGCCAAAGTTTGTTCCAAATAATCGCGGGCTTGACTGTATTTCTGCAAAATATCATCAGCTTGCTTTTGGGCCAGCGGCAACAAATGCTCTTTCAGGGTTTGGTTGACAGTTTGGCGGAAAGTTTGCCGAATAGTTCTAGATACTTTTGGCTCAAAATCTAGCCGCAATAATTGCCGAATTGCAGGTTGGGCATCCACCATGTTTTCGCAGTCATAACCTTGAGAAGTTTGCTGCAAAGTTTCCCGGAATTGATAAATCGAAAATGTGCCTTCGTCGTAAAAACGGGGACTTTCTCGCACGTAGCGATCGCACTCAACGCCCGCCGCATTTACCAAAGCATCAGAAACCCGCTTTGATAACTCCTCTAACTGCTGTTCAATGCCCCCATCATTCCCCAACAACCGATAGAGTAATCGGTAGTATTCCGACTTACGAACGCTATCTTTCAAATACTGGAAATAATTATCAACCAGTGATTTAGTAGCCTCTACTAAAATATCTTCCAACTGATTTGCTAAATAATAAAGCGCTTCAACTAAAACAGCAATTAAAGGTGCTGTAGCATTGCGGGGATGATTGCGTAAAGTACGTCCGTAAGCCGCCTCAACAGAAAATCCGTCTAACAATTCATCCAAGCGCCGGATCATCCGAGATTGCAGTTGCCGAAAGTCTATATCGAAAATATCGCATCTGTTCATAATCATTTCATTGACTTCTTCGGCGATATGTTCCCGAAAATCCTGTCCGACTTGCTGCAATTCTTGATTTAGTCGCAGAAGTTCCTGTGCTTTCATCGCTTCAATTTCGCGGGGCTGGCTGTCCAAATTCCGCTGAATTGTTTGGTAATGTTTCCGCAGTTGAATGCACAAGTCTTCTAAGTCGTCAGCGAGATTTTTGAACAGTTGCGGGCGTTTTTCTTCTGTGAGGTAACGGGTGATGGCTGTGCGAAAATCTTCGATGCCGCTATCTTGAATTAATTGAGAAATTAATGGTTGTCCTTGCTCTGCAAGAATTCGCACGTAGTTTTCATTTGGTGTTTCGTAGCTGTTCACTGAAATCCGAAATTTGCTCGGAGATAGCTTTCCCGAATTCGCACAGTAACGATTAAATTCACTAACAAATTGCGGAGTTTCTTCACTATTACCGAGCAATTCTGAATCTAATTTATCATCAGCAGAAACTCCCCCTTGACTGGTGGCAAATATTGTATTTAAACCAAAACGATCGCGCCCTGTTGTCCCTCGAATCAAACTCCCGTAAAATCCTAACAATCCGCTAGTTTTGTAAACTCTGGCAGTATCGCGAAAGTCGGAATTAATCAGATTTTCTAAGCGCTGTCGCAGTTGCGTGTTGTACCAAGTTTCGTCAATGCGGTTGAAAATGTAAAACAGTCGATCGCGAATTCCCGGATTTCCCCGTGTTTTTTCCATCAACTCGGTTTCTTCCGTCGTCATTTCCCCTGACGAAGCCGCTTTCAAAACGCAGACAACCGCCGAAGTATCCGGGCTTTCAATCTTATCATAAGTCAATTCCGCATCCCGCTGCACCGGTGCATCAATTCCCGGCGTATCAATAATAATATTGCCATCTTGCAGCAGCGGATGATAACAGTAATATTCAACTCGCTTGAGTACAGCACTGTTACTACCGCGACGGGCATAACTAGCAGCTTCCTTAAGATTGGAAAAGTTAAACTGTTCCATCGAGTAGGTAGCGTTTTCGAGAGTTTGGATGCGATCGCGATTTGCCTCAAACCCTTCTAAAAGCAGCATCAAAGCCTTAGCTTTTTTGGCTAACTCGGATTTATTTTCGCCGCCTTCCGTTTCAATAATTATGTTACATCCCTGAGACAACAGCGACACTACATCTGTTTGATTAATATTAAGTTCAGTAGCTAAACCTAACTGATGGCAAAGCACAGAAGCTTGCTGGCTAATCTCAAACTCGCTCAAAAAAGTGAGAACCACGCGCTCTTTTTCCGGCTCAGCAAAGGCGATATAACATTCTGTACCTGTCGCGTGTCCTTCAGCACTGTAGAGCAATTCCCGCTCCAGCAAAGCATTAATTAACATAGATTTTCCCGCACTGAAAGCGCCAGCAAACACAATTTCAAACTCAGGAGAAATTGCTTTTTTCAGAGAAGCTTGTACCGCCGTGATATCTTGTTGTCGCAAAGACGATTCCTGACGCAGCAGTTGCACTAAAGAATCAACTTGCTCTTGCAGATTTGTGCATTGAGGGGGCATTTGAGTCATCGCGGCAGACTGCTCCTGATTGTGGAAAAATTACCTTATTGTTAATTCTCTGCTAGTTCAGGAATAATAACAACAGTAATTTTACTTATGCAATCCAGGATTGCTGAAAGTGCGATCCTCTTCGAGGGCTGCGCTAACGGCTATTCTGGCGACAAATCCTATCGTTTATGGTTGTTTCGGAAGGGTTAAACCACTCTTAATGCAGAGGGCGCACAGGAAGAGAAACGAGAGATGAATAATTACGATACCCACGGATTTAATATCATCTCTTTACAGGCAAGTGGCTAAATCTGATATGTCAGTAAAATTTAGCCAAGCATCTCCTAATTTTTCGTACACAATTAGTAGTAAGGCGCGCATTATTGCGCTCCTACAAAATTCAACTGGCGCATTGCGTACTCTACATTAAACCGATAAATCCTGACGCGGTTTAAAAGACTCAATCTGCCGCAACTTTTCGTATAATTCCTGTTCCTCCTCGCTAATTTCTTTGGGAATTAACACCTGAATTTCTACCAATTGATCGCCCCGATCGCCATTTCCTGTCGGATAGCCCTTGTTAGCCAGCCGCAAACGCTTTCCAGACGTTACTCCGGGTGGCAATTTCATCTTTACCAGGCCATCCAGCGTCGGTACTTCAATATCTCCGCCTAACACCGCTTCGCTGGGAGTCAGTGGCAATTCGCAGCAAATATCCGACATTTCCAATCGAAAAAATGGATGGGGAGAAACCGTGATTTTCAAATATAAATCCCCGCCGCCCATACCTTGATTTCGCAAGCGAATCCGCTGGCCTGATACCATAGCAGGAGGCAGAGTCACCTCGATCGCTCGCCCATCTTCCAGACGAATTCGCTCGGTACCGCCCGAATAAGCCCTTTCCAAAGGCAGAGTTAGTCTGGCCTCAATGTCTCTTCTGGGTTCGCGATCGACTGTTTCCCTAGTTTCCCGTCGCATTTCGCGATCGACTGCTTCCCGTCGAATTTCGCGATCATCCACATCTCTTCTGGTTTCGCGATCGACTATATCCCGTCGCATTTCTCGATCGACTGTTTCCCGTCGCATTTCTCGATCGACTGTTTCCCGTCGAATTTCGCGATCGTCCACATCCCTTCTATCTTCCCTAGAATTAGCTACATAACTCGTTCTTTTAGAAGCCGTATTCCACGGTTCATAGGAGGCTGCTCGCGGTGCATCATTGGCGGTCGCCATCCTCACTTCCCGGCGCCTTCCGAGCACTTGATCGAGAAATTTATTAAAATCCGAGTAATCGCTAAAATCGACATCTTCGGCCGGTTTTTTGCGGGTAGCTTTACCGTTTCCCCAAGTTTTGAAATTGGGAAGTCGCACCCCTTGCTTGCCTTGAAATCCCTTTTGTTTCCAGAATTTACTAAACTGATCGTATTGAGCTCGCTTGTCAATATCGGAAAGAATATCGTAAGCTTCATTAATATCCTTAAACCTATCTTCAGCAGATTTATCCCCCGGATTTACGTCAGGGTGCAACTGTCTGGCTAGCCGTCGATAGGCTTTCTTAATCTCATCAGCCGTGGCCTCTTTGGGCACTCCCAAAATTAGATAGTAATTGCGAAAATTCTGCATAGTTAGTCATTAGTCATTAGTTATTAGTCATTAGTCATTAGTTATTAATTATTAGTCATTAGTCATTAGTCATGCTGCTTCCCTGCTTCAAACTAGGGACTAATGACTAGGGACTAATGACTAACCACTAATTAGAGCCAATCGTCGTCATCATCCCAATCGTCGCTTTGATTTTGATAAGGGCGAGTGGGGCGATTAGCACTGCTTCTACGATCGCCCATACGATCGCCCATACGATCGCCCATACGATCGCCCATACGATCGCCCATTCGATCGTTCATACGATCGCCCATTCGATCGCCGGTGCGATCATAGGGGCGATCGGGAATTGGATCGACAGTCGATCGCCTGTACGGTTTAGCATTGGTATAATAGCTGCTATCATCGCTGCGCCGCTTGGTACCGTCGCCCGTAAAAGTCCGCTTCACAGACTCAAAGAAATCATCATCATCGTCATCATCAGCAAAAGCTGAAACTTCCCGGCTCAAATCGTAAAGAGCATCTTGCAAATCCGAACCAACTTGGTCAACTCCGCGCTCATCATTGCGTTCCAAACTGTCTCGCAATTCCCGAATTAAAGTTTCAATTCGCTGGCGACTTCTTTGAGCAAACTGCATTCCGCGATCGAGCGCCACCTCTCGCAACTGCCGCTCCGCTTGATAAGCTAAAGCTTCAGCGCGATTGCGTTTTTCTACCCTTTCCCGCTGCAACTTATCAGCTTGAGCAAACTGTTCCGCATCGCGAATCATTTGATTCACTTCCTGCTGAGTCAGCGTCGAAGCACCTTGCACAGTAATGCTTTGTTCCCTGCCGGTAGTTTTATCCAAAGCAGTCACCAACAGCATCCCGTTAGCATCAATATCAAAAGCTACTTGCACCTGCGGAATCCCTCGCGGTGCCGGCGGAATTCCAGTTAGTTTAAACCGTCCCAAAGACTTATTATCTCTGCCTAATTCGCGTTCCCCTTGGATCACGTGAATTTCTACCACAGTTTGGTTGTTTTCAGCAGTGGAAAAAATGTCCGATCGCCTGACGGGAATAGTAGTATTCCGAGGAATCAGTTTTTTCATCACCCCGCCGATAGTTTCCAAACCCAGCGACAGTGGCGTCACGTCCAACAACAGCACATCGCGGACCTCGCCTCCCAAAATCCCCGCCTGAATTGCTGCTCCCACGGCCACAACTTCATCGGGATTCACATTTTGATTCGGCTCTTTATCAATCAAGTTGCGAACAACTTCCTGCACCAAAGGAATGCGAGTCGAACCGCCGACTAACACAACTTCATCAATGCGAGAAGGACTCAAACTTGCATCGGCTAATGCTTGTTTCACCGGACGCCGCAGCCGCTGCACCAAATCTGTGCACAGCCCCTCAAATTGACCGCGAGTTAGTCGCGTTTCCAGATGCAAAGGCCCATCTTCATTCGCATCAATAAACGGTAAATTAATCTCCGTGACACCGACTCCCGATAGTTCAATCTTGGCTTTTTCAGCCGCTTCGATCAATCGCTGCAAAGCTTGCCGGTTCCGTCGCAAATCAATTCCTTCTTTTTCTAAGAATTGTTCTGCCAACCAATCCACAATTTTGGAGTCAAAATCATTGCCACCTAATTGAGTGTCGCCGCTAGTTGCTTTGACTTCAAATACTCCGTCTCCCACGTCTAAAATCGACACATCAAAAGTACCGCCGCCCAAATCAAACACTAAAATTGTTTGACTTTCTCGCCTGTCCAAACCGTAAGCCAAAGAAGCCGCTGTCGGCTCATTTAAAATCCGCTTGACATCAAGTCCGGCAATTCGTCCAGCATCCCGCGTCGCCTGTCGCTGCGAGTCGTTGAAATAAGCGGGAACAGTAATTACAGCCCCCGTCACCTCTTGTCCCAGATAGCGGCTGGCTTCATCAGCCAGTTTCCGCAAAACCATCGCCGAAATTTCCTCTGGGGCAAAATCTTTTTTCAGGCGGGGACACTTGATTTTGATGTTCCCGTTTTCGTCGCGGCGAGTTGTGTAAGGGACGCGCTTTGATTCTGGAGTCAGTTCGGTATATTTGCGTCCGATGTACCGCTTGACGGCGTAAAAGGTGTTTTGCGGGTTGAGAACAGTCTGGCGTCTCGCCATCTGTCCCACAAGGCGTTCTCCTTCCTTTGTGAAAGCGACTACTGAGGGAGTTGTCCGCATCCCTTCTGCATTGGCAATCACAACCGGTTTGCCGCCTTCCATGACGGCTACTACTGAGTTTGTTGTTCCGAGGTCAATGCCAACTACTTTACCCATGCGTCTGTTGTCTCCTGTGGCGTTGTGTGTAACTTTTTCAATATAAGCGTTAAGTATGATTGCACTTATTGTACCGCGTCGAGAAGCGGGGGCTGCGGGGGGATTGCCTCACTTTGGTCAAGTGGCTGGGGTTGGCTGGGTACGATCGCTCCGCTGGTGGATGTGCGATCGCCTTTAGGAGTAGGAGTGTCAACTTGGGAAAGCCGTGTATGTCCATCTTGAGAGAGCCAAAAAAATTTGAGAATTGATTAACTACTGCCTTTTGCTAAACTAAAAGCAGCTAGCAGGATTGTTGAGCGAACAGGAACATAAAAATATGACTGTCAACTCAGTTCAAAATTCAGAATCCTCTCAAGAACACTCGATCGTTGACGTGCAGCAGACAAGCTGCTGCATTGTGGGAGGTGGGCCGGCTGGTGCTGTTTTAGCATTACTTTTAGCGCGGCAAAACATTCCAGTCATGCTGCTAGAAGTACACAAAGATTTCGATCGAGAATTTCGCGGCGATACGCTGCATCCGTCTGTAATGGAAATTATGGAGCAATTGGGTTTAGCAGAGAAATTGCTGGAATTGCCCCATACAAAAATGCACAAACTCACCATCCAAGCTGCTGGTAATACCGCCACACTCGTAGATTTGACCTGTCTCAAAACCAAGTATCCTTACATCACTATCCTTCCCCAAGTCAAGTTTCTGGAATTCATCACTGCCGAAGCGCAGCGCTACCCCAGTTTTCAGCTAGTAATGGGAGCTAATGTCCAAGAAACGATCGTCGAAAATGGCGTTGTGTGCGGAATTCGATACCGGGGACGCGGGGGATATCATGCAGTGCGATCGACCCTGACTGTCGGTGCAGACGGTCGCTTTTCCCGCCTTCGCCAATTAGCAGGTTTTGAACCGATTAAAACTTCCCCGCCGATGGATGTCCTTTGGTTTCGTTTGCCGCGCAGTCCCCATGATGTCCAAGATCTCGGCGTGGTAGGTCGAGCTGTTGGAGGTCATTTATTAGTCTTGATTGACCGCTTGGATTATTGGCAAGTCGGTTACATTATTCTGAAAGGCAGCTATCAGAAATTGCGCGACTCAGGAATAGAAGCTTTGCAAAAATCTGTTGCTGAATTAGCACCAGATTTTGCAGATAGGGTCGAGCAACTGAAAGATTGGTCGCAAATTTCTTTTCTGTCGGTTGAATCGAGTCGCCTTCCCCGCTGGTATCGTCCCGGTTTGCTCTTAATTGGGGATGCCGCTCACGTCATGTCGCCCGTCGGCGGTGTGGGAATTAACTATGCTATTCAAGATGCTGTCGTCGCGGCCAATGTACTCAGCGCCCCCCTGAAAAACCATCACTTGCATCTGTGGGATTTGGCAGAAGTGCAGCGACAGCGGGAGTGGCCCACACGCATCATTCAAGCATTTCAATCGTTTGTACAGGAGCGAATTATTAAAGGGGCATTAGATACCAATCGACCGTTTACACCGCCACTTTTGTTGCAGTTACCAATTTTGCGAAATATTCCAGCGCGATTAATTGGTTTTGGATTAAACCGGGTTCAGGTGCGAAATTAATCAGATACACCAATCCTAAATATAGAGCTAGAATGACGCACGGGTGGTCAGAAACCGGGTTTTTTGACGAAAATCTTTCGCACTCAACCGTAATATAACAGAGGAAACCCAGTGCCGCGCATTTTTGACAACATTGAACTGCCGCTGCTACCAGCATTGCGAGACACTATTAAACTCTCCTATCGGGCAGATTTTTGTGTGGGCTATTTCAATCTTCGGGGATGGCGGAGAATTGGCGATTTAATCGAAGCCTATGTCGGAAACCAAGGAGCCTGCTGCCGCCTTTTGGTGGGAATGCAAAGTTTGCCTGCCGATGAATTGAATGCTAGTTTTAGCCTAATTTCCCATCACGGGGGGATTGACAATAATGCCATTATTCGGCTCAAAAGACGGATGGCTGAAGAATTTCGCCACCAGTTGACTATCGGCGCTCCCAACGATCGCGATGAGCAGGGCTTACGCAGGTTAAGCTATCAGATTAAAAGCGGAAAAGTTATTGTTAAATTATTCTTAGCTTACCCACTGCACGCTAAGCTGTATCTCGTTCATCGTCACGATCCCAACAGTCCGATCGTTGGTTTTTTGGGCAGCAGCAATCTGACTTTATCGGGACTATCGAAACAAGGGGAATTGAATATTGATATTTTAGATTTTGATGCTTGTAATAAGTTGCAAAAATGGTTTGATGATCGCTGGGAAGAATATGGCTGTGTTGATATTTCTAAAGAACTTGCAGAAATTATCGATCGCAGTTGGGCGAGATCCGAACTAATTCCACCTTATCACATCTATCTCAACATAGTCTATCATTTGTCCCGCGAGGCGATCGCAGGTATTGCTGAGTTCCAGATTCCCCGCGATTTTAAGGGTTTATTTAAATTTCAAGAAGAAGCAGTTAAGCTAGCCGCCCGTCACATTACCAAACGGGGAGGCGTGATTATTGGCGACGTTGTAGGGTTGGGCAAAACTTTAGTCGGTACGGCGATCGCCAAAATTTTACAAGAAGACTGTCTCTTGGAAACCCTGATTATTTGTCCCAAAAATTTGGTAAAAATGTGGCAGGAATATGCAGATAACTTTCGCCTGCTTGCGAAAGTCTTATCGATCAGTCTGGTACAGCAAGAGTTGCCAGAATTGCGCCGCTATCGAGTTGTATTAATTGATGAAAGTCACAACCTCAGAAACCGAGAAGGCAAGCGATATCGAGCGATTCAAGAATATATTGCAATCAACGAAAGTAAATGTATTTTGCTTTCAGCAACTCCCTACAACAAAACCTATTTAGATTTATCTTCTCAGTTGCGGCTGTTTATTCCTGAAGACCAAAATTTAGGACTGCGGCCCGAAGCTTTGCTGAATCAATTGGGCGGAGGCAGTCAAGGAGAGTTAGAATTTATTAAGCGGCATCAATGTTCCGTGCGCTCTTTAGCTGCTTTTGAAAAAAGCGAACATCCTGATGATTGGCGAGATTTGATGAAGCGCTACATGGTGAGACGCACTCGCTCGTTTATCAAAGAAAATTATGCGGAAACTGACGCAGAGAAGGGGCGCAAATATTTAGAATTTGCCGATCGCACGCGATCCTATTTTCCCGATCGCCTTCCAAAAACCATTAAGTTTTCCTCGGAAACTGCCGCAACTAACTCCCAGCTTGACTTTGAGGAAATTGTCGAAGTCATCAATGCACTAAATCTGCCGCGTTACGGGCTGGGAAATTACATTGCCAAAAAACCCAAACAAAAGCCGACTGAAGCAGAACAGCGGCAGTTAAATGCCTTATTCCGTGGGGGTCGGCGGTTAATGGGATTTTCGCGGACAAACCTGTTTAAACGGCTAGAAAGCAGTGGCAGTGCCTTTATTCAGTCGATCGAGCGCCACATCCTGCGGAATTTTATCTACTTATATGCGATCGACCAAAACTTCGATATTCCGATCGGCACCCAGGATGCAGACTTGTTGGATACCCGCAACAGCGATGAAGATGCTGATTCTGTGGTGGTTAGCAGTTTTGATACCGAAGAAATCGAAGATGATGCGGGCGAAACTTTAGATATTGAAGCAGAATTGCTGTTAAGCGAAAAGAGTTTTAAACAGCGGGCAGAAGTTGTTTATCAAGAATATCAAACGCGCTATCGACGCAGGTTTAAATGGCTCAAATCTGAGTTTTTTGATACCAAGAAGTTAAAACGGGATTTGCTAGCAGATGCCCAGTGTCTGATAGAAGTCTTGCAAACTTGCGGTAAATGGCATTCTCAACCCGATGAAAAATTAGCTGCTTTGGTGAAGTTGCTCACAGAAACTCACCCCCATGAGAAAGTATTAATTTTTACTCAGTTTGCCGATACAGTCCGCTATATAACTGATAATTTAACTAAGCTAAATATTGCGGGCGTTGCATCGGTGACAGGTAAATCAAAAGACCCCACCGAGCTCACATTCCGGTTTAGTCCGGCTAGCAGCGGCAAGCTGGATAAAATCTCCCCAGAACAAGAATTGCGGGTCTTAATTGCCACCGATATTCTGAGTGAAGGTCACAACTTGCAAGACAGTGCGATTATCGTTAATTATGACTTACCTTGGGCAATTATTCGGTTAATTCAGCGGGCGGGAAGGGTGGACAGAATCGGTCAAAAAGCTGAGCAGATTTTGTGTTATTCATTTTTGCCAGATGAAGGAGTCGATCGCATTATCAATTTGCGCGAAAGACTGCGCCGACGCTTGCAAGAAAATGCCGAAGTTGTCGGAACTGATGAGACATTTTTTGAGGATGACTCACCACAAGTCATTCTCGATATTTACAATGAAAAATCAGGAATTTTAGATGGGGAAGAAGATGCCGAAGTTGACTTAACATCCGAAGCTTTTCAAATTTGGAAAAATGCGACTGACAACAACCCAATTTTGAAAAAAACGATTGAGTCAATGCCAAATGTAGTTTATTCAACTCGCAATCATACTCCCGCACCCTTGCAACCAGAAGGAGTTTTATTGTACATGAAAACCGCCGAGGGAAATGATTCGTTAATTTGGGTCGATCGCGATGGCAATAGCGTTACTCAATCGCAACTGGCAATTTTAAGAATTGCCGCCTGCGACGAAGCGACACCAGCAATTCCGAGAGACAAACAGCATCACGAATTAGTCACAAAAGGTGCAGAGTTGATAGCAGAAGAAGAGTTAACTGCGGGCGGACAATTGGGCCGGCCTTCCGGGGCCCGGTTCCGAACCTATGAACGTTTGAAAAGTTACGCCCAGTCCATGCGCGGTACAATATTTGCATCCGATGAATTGGCAAAAGCAATCGATGAAATTTACCGCTATCCCCTGCGCCAGTCGGCAATTGACACGTTAAATCGGCAGTTAAAAAGCGGGATTGGCGATCGACAATTAGCAGAATTAGTCGTGGGTTTGCGGATGGATGACCGTTTGTGTATAGTCAATGAAGACGAAGACAAACGGGAACCGATGATTATTTGTTCTTTAGGCTTGTTTGAGGAGAAATAAGATGTACAATGAATAATATCAATTTAATAGGTCGTTGCACATATCCAGATCCCCCTAAATCCCCCTTAAGAAGGGGGACTTTGAGAATATTTCTTGTCCCCCCCTTATTAAGGGGGGTTAGAGGGGATCAAATTCTATGCAGCCTCATGAAAAATTGGCATAATAGCTTTATTTTAAGATTATGACGCTATCAATTGAGCCTCAATCCAAGCTTTCTCTGGCTGCATTCTTAAATTTACCAGAAACAGAACCTGCGAGTGAATACATCGACGGTAAAGTTTATCAGAAACCGATGCCTCAAGGAAAACATAGTCTGATTCAAACTGAGTTTGCCTCTACGATTAATCAGCAGAGTAAACCCAGAAAACTCGCTTTAGCTTTGACTGAGTTACGCTGCACATTTGGGGGACGTTCCTTAGTGCCAGATATTGCAGTTTTTGAATGGTCTCGCATCCCAGTTGATGAGAATGGAGAAATTGCTAATCGATTTGAAAGTCATCCCGATTGGGTGATTGAAATTCTTTCACCAGAACAGTCTCCCAATCGTGTAATTAACAAGATTATTTTTTCGATCCAGCACCAAACCAAATTAGGTTGGTTCATCGATCCTAACGATCGCTCTATCATGGTATTTCAACCGAATCAGTTGCCAGAGGTCAAGTATGACAGCGATATGTTACCGATTCTCAATGTATTGAGCGATTGGCAAGTGCGAGTTGCAGATATTTTTAGTTTTTTACAAGTTAATTAATCCAGTAGCGTCTTTGTGATTTATCGACTGCGCCCAAGAAACCGGGTTTTTTCCGAGATTAAAGGCTATCAACCAGTATTCTCGCAAAAACCCGGTTTCTGACCACCCGCTTCTTCCTTCATATATACTCCTTTCCCGCTCAAAGAGTACAGAAAATGCTATAGTAAAAAAAAGCGAGGAAAATATCAATGAATCTGAGCCA
>NZ_JAUBRA010000063.1:0-42074 GCF_036701555.1 Microcoleus sp. Pol10D4 | reverse complement strand
AAAAGCAAGCTAATACGCGTTCTCGAAAATTATCAAAGTTTGAGAAGCCATATCCTTGTCGCATAATTAATTTAATTTGATTATTTATCCCTGACATTACTCCACTTGTTGTGCGATTAATAAAGTAATTACAAATTCCTTCAAAGCGATTAACAATTGTCGAAGCTGATTCTTGGAAAAATATTTCCGCATAATTCAGCCAATCCTTGAACTCTGTCTGAGCTACTGTGACGGTCATATTGGTTTCAGATTTTCTCGAAACTCTTCTTTCATCTCGTAGGCAATTCTTAAGCATTCTGATTTCTTTCTGGGGGGTGACAAAGAAGTCTAGGAGATAGACCGAATCAGGGTTACAGCCCGCATACCTTGTTGACAAAAGCGGCGTTTATTTCGAGGTGATGAAGTTAACTGTTCCACATCCAAAGAATATTGTTCGAGATTATTAACCCACTTTTCTCCATCTTGCGCCAACGCCAAATGTACTCCATCTTCGATATCTTGTTTTAGGTTCTTGACGCCGACATACATATTTTTCTACTTGCTTTTTCCGAAGAGCGGTGCTTTCAAATATTCCCGAACTGTAGGCGAGTGTCATGAGCAGAATCATGTTAATCAGTCGGTTTCCGTTTAAGCTAGTTCCTTCCAGATCCTAGCCTCCTGTTTGACAATTTCTCAACATTTCTTCAATGCCCATCTGTTGCTTATAAGCATCGATAGCAGACGGCAATGAACCTAAATCTGTAAGAATGAACCACGCTTCATCAACTTTCCTTGCCCCCTAGTTTCTTTTCCACTTACAAGCAACATCAAATCCAGTGGCAGGCTGACTTTTTCTGACTCTTTTACCTTGAACATATAAAGAGGTTCCTGGTACTATACCTAATTCATCTAACCGTTGCCAAACTAAATGCTCTATTTCGATTAATACAGGGTAAACGCATCTAAATTAAGTTGACATAAAATCATATTTGTGCATGAGCCATTCTCGGAGAAAACCCTTCTTAAAACTCTTAAATCTGATGCAATTAACCCAGTTAAAATCGAGCTTTAAGAACTTCTAAATTCTCAAAGCTGAATCAATTTAGCTCGGTAATCCGTTTGAGTTTTCGAGCGTTAGCTGGCAGAGTCTAAAATTTGAACTAAATAATTATTATCCATTCCCGCTAGATACCGCTTCATTGTTAAACTTCCTTTAAATCCTTTTTTCTGTTTCAGTAAATTGACAGAACTCGCGACGTAGAAGAGCAAAATTTTCAGGAGAATGATCTTTACGAATGCGACTCTTGTCTGAGCGAAAAAGTAACATCTAATGTCCAATGTAAGCTATTTTCAATGCCCCAATGACTGCGAATTGCTTGAGAAATCTTCTCGGCATTACTCGCTAAACTACTTAAATAAAACCGAACTTCTGTGGTAGTTTTATTCCACAAACGTCTTTCACTTACGAGCATCACAACCGTTTTTAATCCAGTCCATAATGATTGATTATGAAGAGGTAGCAACTCCGAGACTGCCACAGTCCAAATTTGTCTTTTTTCAACTCGATGATGCCCTGCTTCTATTTGTTGATAATAGCTATGCTCTCTGCCAGCAAACTCTTCTTTTCTAGCTAATTCAAACCAGTTTTTTACGTCTTTATGAAAAAGTTTTTGATTTCCCTTTAGAGCTAAAAGGTAATCTCCTTTCTTCTTAATTATGAGCGCTGCTATTTCTTTTTCACATCAATCGAGCATCGAGATTATGCTTTTTTCAATTTTTAGCAGGTCTAACAAAGCAGGAATTGCGGTCACTTCGTTAGATTTATTATTGACTTTTTTTGCCTTAAAACTAATTGATGGGACGCCGACCATGCACTGACTATATGTAACGGTTTTCGGCTTTGATTCCGGTCATAAGATTGTTTCATTGTTTTGCCATCAATGGCTATGACTTCTAGCTCCATTTTTTGGGTAATTGAATTTACCCAAAAAAAAACACTCTTGAAACTGCTTCGGTTCAAGTCGAGCAAATACTCGACTAAATGTATCATGAGAAGGAATTCCATTCGGCAGTTCCAGAAAACCTTTTAGCCATTCATATTTAGCTTTTCCATAGAGTTCTATTGCTCCCCACCCATCCGCACCGCTGATGACAGCTAGAATCGCAATGGCTATAATATCTATTACTAAATGCTCTTTACTTCTTTCTATGCTTGGATTGGTCAATGTCTCAAAATGGTTTAAAAAACTAACGTTCAATAAGTCTGTCGGATTCGATACACCTATTGTTTTTTGTTGGGAAGTTAAAGTCGAAGTAAACCATTTCGCCATCGATCGCCCTTATGACTTACGCACTTGATTTAGCTAATTACTTCATCTTATCATGTTTTAGGTTGAAATTAAGATGCGTTTACCCTGCACCGTCTTAAACTGCCACTCAATCTTATGACAAGGCGACTCAGAATAACAAGCCCCACACAACCGAATCGCTTCCTGTTTCATCCCCCCCAGCAGGCGGTAACATTTGCACTAACAGAATAATTAGGATTTTCTAACCGTTCTAATTCATGTTTGATATCTTCCCCATCCCCTAATTGACTTTTTTTGAGTTCCCATACTCTTCCTGGTAACGCAGATGCTTTGGCTCCGCCTCGCCTTAATTCCCAGCCTATTTCACAATACAAGACGCATCCAACACCACTACAATTTCATTCTGAAAAACAGCACAACTTGTGATTGCTGAAGCTAAGGCGGGAATTTTCTCTTGTTCGAGAGAAAGCCTCGCCTGCGGTGTAGAATCAAATTGATTTAGCCAGCCATCATCCTTTATATACTGAAGAGTCAAAGCATTGCGATCGAGCATCCAAAAATCAACTCCATAGCTATTAATGAAACTTTGCAATACAGCTCGATCTGGAGTGTATTGAGCGCGAATTAAATCGTTAAGTCGCTGCCGATATCTGCTGTAGTAACCTTTCTGATAAGGCACGGCATATTCCTTTGCGACCAAAACAGAACGCTGGCTAAATGTTGGCAAATAATCCGTATTGGTGGCGATCGAAGCAATCAAGATATCTTTAGGTTGTTGCTCAAAAAACTTGTACAAACCCGGCATTTTACCCTCTACATACCCAACTGTGGGAAATTTTTCTACCAAGCAGGGATAAAGGATAACGGCGATAGCGATTGTCGCTGTCGTAATTAGTGCTAGTAGATTTTTTACATCAAATATTGTTGCGGTTTTTGATGCCAAATGACCGACTCCATCGATAATTAAAGTGAGGGCGATCGCAGTTATTATAACCACAATAAATCGCAAGCTGTATGCCGTATAGCGACCTGGTTGATACAGCTTAAAAATGGTAGCGTGAGCAGCAAAAAACATCGCCGAGGATGCTAAAAATAGCTGAAGCAAAAGCCAGATTTGGCGTTGAATCTGATTTGCTAAGGGAAAAGCCGATCGCAAAAACAGCAGCAGCGGAAATAACAGCCCGACACAGTGAGTTACAGGCGTAAACAGCGACTTGGGAAACATCCCGCTACCCCGCCCTGTCAACCAATAATCTTTAGGATTGGGACGAAAAAAAGCATTTCTGCCGCTGGGGAGAAATTCGGCCATTTGCTTCGCTTCTGCTGCGGTATAAGTTGGGCCAAATTCAGAGTTATCTAAGGCATAGGGCAGCATTACTAAAAAGATTACTCCCAAACCTGTAGTGCAAAATAGGTAATTAGTTCGATCGCCCGACAAGCGCAAACCGCCGTTTTTCCAGCATAGCAGCCGCAAAACTAAAATTCCAGCAGCAACCAAGGCGTAAGGAGGATAGAATAGTCCGATCAGGGCGATCGCCCCTAAACAAGGCAGCAAGGAACTGCGCGACAAATAATATAAAATAGCCAGGAATATCGGATATATAAAAGCTCTTGCCGTTGCGGAAGCCAAATCATCTGTCATCCACATATGCTGATTTAGCAGCAAAGAGGCAATAAATCCAGTCATCGGCACTGGCAGCATTTCTAGGCAAAGGCCAAAACAGTAATAAGTGGAGATTAAGCCGAGAAATAGCGGCAATATTTTGTGAAGAAATAGCGGGTGAATACCAACTGTTGCGGCTAATTTGTAGAGGGTGCTGTATCCTGCGGGGGCGACAGATTGAAAGTAATTAGCAATGAAATCGTTGGGGAATAATTCAGGATCGACAAATCGCATCATCCAGAAAACGTGCTGCCTCGCATCGTCTTGCACGATATACTCACCGCTAAAGGCTTGCTTCAACCCTAAAATAGCATAGAGGGCGGCAAATGTCAGGCTCAGAGTCAACCAAAATATTGTGTGCGATCGGGATTTGCGATCGACTGTAGCAGTCAGAAATTTGTGCAACGGAGCTATTAATACCATTGGAGATTTTAGATTTTAGATTAAAGAATTGGGAAGGACTGATTCTCAAAACTAGGATTATATCATGCCCGGTAAATTACCCCAAATAAAAAGTGTTTGTCGTGAAGAATTTAGTGCTCACGACAAACCGCTTTATTTTCAACAGCGCCCTATTTTAGATTATTTTCCAGGACGCACACCCGCAATTTTAAGCCGAATTCGATAAAGACTTGTACTTCCCGTAATATAAAGCGTTTTGCGATCGCTTTCTCCCCAAGCCAAATTAGTCGCCGTCTCAGGTACAGAAATCTTCCCCAAAAGCTTACCATCCGGCGAGAAAATCCACACTCCCCCCGGCCCGGTGCTGTAAACATTCCCCTCTACATCAACTTTTAAACCGTCGGGTACTCCGCTTTGACTGGCATCTTTTAACTCCGCAAAAAGCCGCTGGTTGGTAAAAGTTCCGTCTGGTTTTACATCGAAAACGGCAATGTATCCCGCTTCCGAATTATTGACATAAAGTTTTTGCTCGTCTGGCGAAAAAGCGATGCCATTCGGCAGCACCAAATCCTTAACCAGCAGAGTTAATTTTCCGTCGGGGGCTAGCCTGTAAACACCGTAAAAACCCAATTCTTCCTGCTCCTTACTAACACCGTAGGACGGATCTGTAAAATAAATGCTGCCGTCGGATTTAACAACCAAATCGTTCGGACTGTTGAGCCGCTTGCCCTCGTATCTATCCGCCAATGTGATAACTTTGCCGTCCTTTTCTGTGCGCGATACGCGGCGATTTTCGTGTTCGGCAGTAAGTAAGCGATTTTCTTTGTCTAAAGTATTCCCGTTGGCTTTCCCCGAAGGGCGGCGAAATACCTTAACTTGCTGATTTGAGGCGAATTTATAGATAATATTGGCGGGAATATCGCTGAACAGCAAAAAGCCGTCAGGATGCCAAATTGGGCCTTCTATAAATTGAAAGTCTCCAGCTACTTTTTCTAATTTTGCGCTGTCATCGAGAATACTTTGCATGGTATTTTTGTACCGGTTTTCCGTTTGGGCGGTCAACTTTGTTAAGTTACCCCTGAGTTTTTTGCTGGGGTTGCTGACTGCTAAACTTAATACTATCAACAACAAACTAATTGTAGCAATTTTGAATGTCATGTTTGCTCGTAACTGAATTACTTCCTTTCCACCATAAGATTACCTATCTCTTTCTTTACTTCTTCCTGGTTTTTTCTGTGCGACAAGAGCGCTATCGCCCCGCTTCACTAACACATTGAAAGCAGTTAGTTCCCTCACTATTTTGATAAGAAAAATATAATTGAGAGCGGTATTAAATTATATAGTACCGTATGTAACCAAAAAAATAAGCTCGAAAATGCGAGCTTAATTATATTTAACTTAAAAGGTTTCACCTGGTCAACTGTTAAGCAGGAAATGACACGAATAGAAGTGCAATACCGATCGCGATCGCCCCTATACCCATCACAACAGACCAGAAGCGGTGATAGCTACTAACCACCGTACCGCTATCGCTTTCAAGCTGAATCAAATCTATCCAAGGTGCAACGCCCCGGCGGAACCAACCTAAAGTCCTAACATCCATCCCAATCAAACTTTCAACCCGTTTCATGCCAAACAGAAAATTACCAATTGGCCCAAAACGAGAAGCATAGCGCAGATAAATCATTCCCGTTCTGTCTTGCAATTTCAAATCAGAACCAAACGCATAACCCGCATCGCCGCGACCAATTAATTCGCCATGCAGTTGCGCCGGTTGACCCCGCAAAGGACTTGCATAGGGGTCAGACATTAAGGTTAAAACATCCAAATGTTCTGCTTGTTGGTAATTCGGGAACATCACCAAAGTCTTGAGCACAATTCCCACACCCAAACCGATGAAAGGACAAGCAACCATCATCATCGGGTTTACAGCATACAGGGAAATGCCGATCGCAAAACCCACCGCTAAGCCCAGAGTTTCTGCACTGTACAGCAGCAAATCGAACACAAAGTTTCCGTACAATTTCCGCTTGCTCAAATCGTTGCCTTCGCCGACAATCCGACCCATGTCAAACTCAATATCCAAGCCTAATTGTTCGGCATAAGTGCTCAAAGCGCGAACTCGTTTACCAGTCAGCGGGTGAGTCGAGTTCAACTCCATCCACCAACCCCACGGATTAAACATATCCCACAAAAACACTCGCCCAATCTTTTCTGGTTGCGAAGAAATCCTGTAAGCAGTCCCAGTAGATGTGGCAGCTTTGGCATCGTAAATGCCTAAAGCGCGAGTTCCTTCTAACAAAATGCTGGGTTCTTTTGCCCTTTGTCCTTCTTCCAAAATACCGTAAGCAATTTTTACCAAAGCGCGAGACAAAGCATTGGGGTTGCCAGTAGTTTCGGCGGCAAAATGGTCGGCAAAATATTCTCGTGTCCGCGACAAATACAGCAATAAATAAGTGCCAGCGATGTAAAACAAATAAGCAACAGCAGCTACAGTACCCGCCGCATCTTTAGCTTTGTCGCCACCACTTCGACCCATCCTGTGAGCTGTAGTGTAAATTAAATAAGTAATCTGCACCAAAGTCGAAGCTAAAGTCATTACTGCAAAGTCCCAGTGGACGATGTGACCGAGTTCGTGGGCGTAAACAGTGGCAATTTCCTCGTCGTCTAAATAGGTAAAAAGACCTTGACTGACCACTAAGCGAGCGCTGTTTGGAAATGAACCGTAAGTAAAAGCAGTAGGGTTTTGGTCGTCGATAATTCCTAAACGCGGAGAAGAGAGTTTTTTCTGCTTGCAAACCTTCTGAATAACTTTAGCTGTTTCGGGACTTAGGCTTTCAATTTCTGCTAGGGAAACCCAGCGAGTATTGTAGAGCCAATTTTGGCTTAAGTCCATCAAGTAAGGCGATAGGAAAAAAGCAGCGATGTTAAAAATCAGAGTTATGGGAAGTGCGATCGCCAATCCGGCAACTGGATCGGGACTGTTGAGAATTAAAACTGATGCTAAAGATAGCGCTAGCACCATACCAAACAGCAGGCTGATGGTGACGCCGGAAGCTAAAACGAGATTTCCGCCAGTTTTCTGTATCAGTTTAACGCCGGCTTTGGCGGCTCGCCCTGCCTTGCGTAAAGGGGCATGAGATGACATAATAATCTCCAAAGGTTATTGACAAATGGAAATGACCGTGGGATTTTATCTATACTTCACTGTTTTAACCTGTTAATGCGGATTGCTGTAAGGGGTCTCAACAAAAATATAGAATTTCCTCTAGAATTGTTAAGACTGAAAACCGGCGCGAAATTTATTTGTGCGGATTCAATTCACAACTCAAAATTCAAAACCCAACAATCAAAACTATTTAAAAGTTACTGCCATGTCTATTATTGAAATTGCCCAAAAAACGCGCGTATCTGCTAGAAAATTGGCAGTTTTGTCCGCTGATGCCAAAAATCACGCTATTGAGGCTATTGCGAAAGCTTTAGAAACTGCTGCGCCGGATATTGTGGCAGCGAATGCGGCTGACTGCAAGGCTGCCCAGGCGGATGGAATTGCGAAACCGCTGTACGATCGCCTCAAGTTGGATGAGAGCAAGTTGAAAAGTGCGATCGCAGGCGTGCGCGACGTTGCGAAACTCCCTGAGCCGATCGGTGTCGTGCAAATTCACCGTGAATTGGATACAGGATTAATTCTGAAGCGCATCACCTGTCCTTTGGGCGTTTTAGGCATTATTTTTGAAGCGCGCCCCGAAGCTTTAATTCAGATAGTATCCTTGGCAATCAAATCAGGAAATGGCGTCATTCTCAAAGGAGGCAAAGAGGCAGTCCGTTCCTGCGAAATCTTGACGAAAGTGATACATCAAGCATTAGCAGAAACTGCCGTCAATCCCGAAGTCGTGCAGTTGCTCACTACGCGGGAAGAAACTATCGAACTGCTGAAAATGGATGAATATGTAGATTTAATTATTCCCAGAGGTTCTAATTCCTTCGTGCGGTTCGTGCAGGAAAATACCCGAATTCCCGTGTTAGGACACGCCGACGGAATTTGTCATTTGTATGCAGACAAAGCGGCGGATATTCAGAAAGCCGTAGAGATTTCTGTAGATGCAAAAACCCAGTATCCAGCCGCCTGCAATGCCATTGAAACTTTGTTAGTTCACAGTGCGATCGCCCCCAAATTCCTGCCCGCTGTCGCCGCAGCTTTGCAGCAGAAAAAAGTCGAATTGCGGGGAGACGAAAAAACTCGCGCCATCCTAGAAAATATTGCCGAAGCAAATGAAGCGGATTGGTCTACAGAATACAGCGATTTAATTTTATCAATCAAAATAGTAGATTCTGTGGAAGAGGCAATCAACCATATCAATACATATGGTTCCAGACATACAGATGTCATTGTTACCGAAGACAGCGAAGCCGCCGAAACATTTTTAAATGGAGTCGATGCGGCCGGAGTCTATCACAATTGTTCGACTCGATTTGCCGACGGTTTCCGCTACGGTTTCGGTGCAGAAGTGGGGATTAGCACGCAGCAAATGCCACCTCGCGGGCCTGTTGGTTTAGAGGGGTTGATTACCTATAAGTATCGAGTTGTTGGAGATGGCCATATTGCCGCGAGTTATGTAGGGAAAGATGCTAAGGAATTTACTCATCGAGATTTGTAAGCATTTGAGTAATTCTTGTCCTTGGTGCTACTAGATTTTCCCTTAGTCCGTAAAGCTGTGAGACTATCCCACTTTTCTACTGTCGGTTTATACAACCAATGCTCTAGTTTAGCTTCATCTACATATCCTCTTAGTTCGGGATCGGGCCAAATGTGTAGTCGCTCTTCACACCGGGCATCTTTTGCGGCTTCTTCAATATATTCCCATTGTTTGTTAAAGCATTCTGCCCATGATTTTCTAGTCATAATTGAATGAGCAAAATCTAAACCTGCTGCTGTCATTCGCTTACCATTACTCCCGCGAGCATTAATGGGTTCCCAAAAAATAACCTCTGGATTCACAGTCATGATTTTCTCTAGATATCTTTTAAAGTCATCCAATGTTAGGGTAGGAGGAGTGGGAGCCATTGCAACATACAATCTACATCCAGCTTCATGACCTTTTAGCAAAGCTTCATAGCGTTTAGAAGGTGGAGGTGATTGAGGCTCTATCTTGCGAATCAGCTCGTCATCATCTAGGTATGGCAAACTCATGCCAACTGTCACATTAGGATTTTTGAGAATTTCGAGATCGTTTACCCACAATAAACCACGAGTTAGAATTCTGACTCTTTTGTTATATTTTAAGAGAACCTCGACGGTCTTGCGAGTTATATTTGCCGTTTGCTGGTTTTGATATGGGTCAGTACCCGAACACAGTAAAACAACTCCTTTTCCTTCTGGCGTCTCGCGCCAAGACTTTTTGCGACTTAAGTTTTTTTCTAGTAACTCGGGTATATCTTCACGAACAAAAAGATACTGTCCCCAGTCCATTTGAGGATTGCTTACTCCCCTTTCCCGTAGTTGTGCTTGCTTTGTCCTAATGGCTGGCGTTGAGGGTACATAACAAAAGGTACACCCGTGCAGACAACCAGAGGCTACGTTAATTACATAGTCGCATAGTCCCTTCTTATTAAGCGCACTCTCTTGCAGTGGATTGACAATTTTTTCTGTGCCTTTGACGATAGACATTATATGCCTCTGTTTATGGTTGTGAGAGTTTCGGGAGCTTAGTTATTTAGGAATCAGATGTAAAAAACTTACTCTTATAAAATAATGAAATTTGATATTTTTGGGGTAGTTTTATTATATCATTTTTTTGCAATTTAACTCGCTTACTGCTTAATAACTTATCCTTTCTCCAAACTTCTATTTCTTTATCCTCAATATATCTGTTGATATATTCATTATAGAGCCTTCGGTTAGCTGGATTAAGTACCATTGTTTTTTTCTTTATTTCTCCAAAAGAAATACCTTCGGGATTTTTTCTGATTAAACCTCCCACATCTCGATCTAACTTATCCATACAAACTTCATAGCTATCTTTGGTGATATTCAATTGGAGGGAAATTTGATTCTGATTATAATAATCAGCAGTTTTAAGTCCATATCCATATATTTCATAATGGTATTGATAATCTAGATTGTTCTCTAAATCAAAGCAATCTTTGATAACTTCCAATGCTGTTAAGTTCTTAGAAAGATGCAGTAGATAGTATAGTACATTACTTTCTCCTTTAGGAATCAGTGCAAAAGTAAAAACATATTCTGATTTACCTCTTTCAATAAAGAGTTTGACAGTTTGGTCTCTCAAATAACACTGTTCTCCCATGCTTGTGTCTTCTAAGTTGGCTTTTTCATAATATCCATCTGCTTCAAGAACTTGTTCAAAAGCAGATTTCAGTGTTGTGTATCTTTCAAGAAGAAACCTTTTGATATAAGAAATCATGTAAGTATATAAAATTTCCGAACCCCTGAGATTATTTAAGTCTCTAATAGTTCCCATTGAAACATCTGTCCAACCAAAGGGATCTAGCAAAAAGAAAGAATGACCTCTACGAGTTTCAACTGTAAAAATACAGGATTTTACTAAATTTTCAAATTCTCCCTGTAGAAATTCACATTGCTCTATCCTATCTCCATAACTCTCATTAAATGTATGCGGTTGTTCGTCAACTAATTCTCCTAAATTCGCTTTAATCATTGAATAATTTTTGAGACAACTCAGGTGCGATTTTTTACTATCTATAAAAATAAATTTTACATTTAATGGTTGTGAATAAATTCGTTTGGATTTTTGATGTGCTTTTCTTACAGCTTTTATAATTTTAATAGGAGAACCTTCCCATTCATCACTACCATCTTTATACATACCGCCCCCACAAAAGCCATCTATAAAAGTAAATGTAGTTTCTCCAAAACGAGTTTTTTCATAAAGTGTATATATTAGGTTTTCAATATATTTTTCTATAATTTGATGTTTGGATTTAGTATGAGGATCTATTGTTGGAATATTACTTCCGTCTGCACTCCATTTTGGCTGTGAATCACTCATGTTGATTATCTGCTGAAATAAAATTAGTGGCATAACTTATTTATCAAATATTACCAGATAGGTTGACCAGGTGCAACTACCTCAATAAAAAGTGTTAGCTTTCTTAAATTTCTGGTCAATTCGTTCCTGAATCAAGGTACAAAGTCTAGTGTGTCAATCAGATAAGATTGACCTAATTAGCTGAAGTTGTGCAGGAAGCTTTGGCTAAATCCGGCGATCGCCCTCGCATTCAAACAAACTTAGCTACAATAAGCTATACTGTGCTCGGCGACTCCCCAAATCGAACAATTTGCCGTGGTTTATGTCTAACTCATCTCTCCTCACCCCAGGTTCGACTCTCGAAAAACGCTACCGCATCCTCCGCGAATTGGGCCGAGGCGGTTTCGGCCGCACTTACCTCGCCGAAGATATCAACCGCTACAACGAAAATTGCGTGCTCAAAGAGTTTTCTCCGGTGGTTCACAGCCCGAAAGCGGCCGAATTGTTCGATCGCGAAGCAAGTATGCTTTACCACCTCCAACACCCGCAAATTCCCCGCTTTCGAGAACTCTTGCGAACGGATTTGGGCGGCAATCAATCTTTATTTTTAGTACAAGATTATATCAACGGTCAAACCTACGAAGAAATATTGATATCGCGTCAGCAACAAGGTGAAAATTTTACCGAAGCCGAAGTTACTCAACTGCTATTTCAGCTTTTACCAGTTTTAGAATACATCCACTCGAAAAATTTAATTCACCGCGATATTTCCCCGGATAATATTATTCAGCATGATGCTGACAAACTACCCTTTTTAATTGATTTCGGTTCCGTCAAGCAAATCGCAGCCAATGCCGTACTTCAGTTTAACGGACAATCGGATACGGCGATCGGCAAACAGGGTTATTCGCCCACGGAACAAATGCGGCTGGGAAAAGTTTCTGCTGCTAGCGATTTATACGCTTTAGCCGTCACGGCTTTGGTACTGCTAAGCGGCAAAAAGCCTCAAAAATTGTACGATATCAATAATAAAAATTGGGATTGGCGATCGCACGTCACAGTCAGTCAAAATCTCGGTACTGTATTGGATCGGATGTTATCAGAACAACCGGGCGATCGCTACCAATCTGCAAAAGCAGTCCGCGAAGCACTCAAAGATCCAAAACTCTCTCAAATTGGCAGTATAATTTCCCAAATGGTGACAATGAACTTTGTCGGCCGCCCGTTCAAAAACACCACCCAAACTGCTACCCGTAATCATACTCCTGTTCACCAAAATCCTCAACTGGTTAATAACCACAGCACATTCAAGTTAATTCCTTGGAAAACCCTAGGCAGTTTAAGTGTGATTTTGGTGCCGGGAATTTTAGCTTTTAGTGTAGTCAAATCTGGTTTCACGTTGCCAAATTTGCCTGATTTACCTAAATTTTCTTCGCGCCAGCAACCTCCCGATACATCCTTAGAGGAAGCCGAAATAATTCGTCAAGAAAAGATTGGTAAACGGCGCAAAAATCTCAACATTAATCAAGATATATTCTATCAAAAAGTGGATGAATTATATTACAATAAATATCCAGAATTACAAGGGCGCAGCTTGACAGAAAAGCCAGAAGATGCTGCAATTAGGCGGAAATGGTATGAAGTTGCTGAGGATTTACTGGACAAGTTGGAGAAAGGAGGAGAGTTGTGAAATTTAAGATAGAATAAGAGTGATTGAACCGCAGAGGGCGCAAAGAGCGCAGAGGGAAGCGGAAAAGGGCAAAAAAAGAGAGGGAAGAGAAAAAGAACTTTATCTGGTTTAATACAAATTGGTTAGGCAACGCACTTTTAGTTTATTGCAAAATGGATTCTATTCAACTTACAGGAATTCGCTGCTACGGATATACGGGCTATCTGCCGGAAGAGCAAGTTTTGGGCCAGTGGTTTGAAGTGGATGTTACTCTCTGGCTGGATTTATCGCAAGCTGGAAAAAGTGATGATATTCAACATACTCTTGATTACCGCAGCGCAATTACTCTGATTCAAAAGCTAGTCCAAGAGTCGAAATTTTTATTAATCGAACGCCTAGCAGATACTATTGCTCAAGCGCTTTTACAACTACCCTTAGTCGAGAAAGTTAAACTACAACTCTCGAAACCTGCTGCCCCCATCCCTGATTTCGGGGGTAGAATTACTCTAGAAATTACTAGAAGTCATTAGTCATTAGTTCTTAGTCCTTAGTTCTTAGTCCTTAGTCATCAGTCTTTAATCTGCATTAGTTTGTCGCTAATGACTGATGACTAATGACTGATGACTATTGATTAATTACCACTTCAGCAAGTTAAATTCTTCCATGTCTACGGTATTGCGGTTGCGATAAATCGCCAAAACAATTGCCAAACCCACCGCAGCCTCAGCCGCCGCTACCGTAACTACAAACACGGTAAATACTTGTCCCTTAACTTGTACGGGGTCGAGATAATTGGAGAAACCCATCAAATTGAGATTGACAGCATTCAGCATCAACTCGATCGACATCAACACGCGCACTGCATTTCGGCTGGTAATCAAACCGTAAATACCAATACAGAAAAGAGCGGCGGCTAATAACAGGAAATACTGGAGTTGCAGTTGCATAAATTTTGCGATTTTGTCTCAATCTAAAGTTACTACAAAACTAACACTATGGTGCGCTAAGCGCACCATAATATTACTTAGATTCTGGCGAAGACACATCTCCGGCAGAAACTAATTCGCGAGGTCTTTCCGGCAAACTCAAAGCAGGTGTTTCGGATAGCTTCTTTGACAGTTCATCCGGGAAGAAATCGCGGCGCGCCAACACAATTGCCCCTACCATTGCCATCAACAAAAACACTGATGCTAACTCGAAAGGCAGCAAAAAGTCGGTGAAGAAATGTTTGGCGATTGTGACGATCGAACTTTCCGCTGGTGCTCCTGTCGTTGCCACAATAGCCCAAGGAGTAGACACCACCATCGTACCCAACAGTGCAAACAAGCCTACGCAAACTACCGCTGTTGCTACTTGACGCACCCAAGCGTTGGGAATAGTGCGGAAATCTTCGCGCTTGTTCACCAACATAATCGCAAACAAAATCAACACGTTAACAGCGCCAACATAAATCAATACCTGCGCTGCTGCTACAAAGTCGGCATTCAGCAACAGGTACAAGCCGGCAATGCTGGTAAATACGCCGCACAGCAAAAATGCTGAGTAAACGATGTTGGAGAACAACACTACTCCTAGTGCTCCTGCAATCATCATTACGGACAATATTCCAAACGAAACAATTTGAACCCCTTCAGCTAGATTCACAATTTTTTATCCTCAATTATTAGTTTTCTATTGTTCGTTTTTACTCATTAGTTAGCAGTCATTAATAATTGGTTATTTCACTAATAACTGATGACTGCTGACTAATGACTAATTACTTACTTTTCGATAATTTCCTCGGGACGCAGACCGGCGCGGCGATCGGTGTAGGAAACTTCATGGGGGTCGATCGCACCTTTCGGCAAATAAGCGAATTCCCGCATCGGTGTCACCATCGGATCGTCTGTAACCTTGTAGGGCAAACGTCCGAGGGCCACGTTGTCAAAATTCAATTCATGACGTTCGTAGGTGGCTAACTCGTATTCTTCTGTCATGGACAAACAATTAGTCGGACAATATTCTACGCAGTTGCCGCAGAAGATACACACTCCGAAATCGATACTGTAGTGCTTGAGTTGTTTCTTCTTAGTTTCTTTGTTAAATTCCCAATCCACCACAGGCAAATTGATCGGACACACCCGAACGCAGACTTCGCAGGAGATGCACTTGTCAAATTCAAAGTGAATTCGGCCCCGAAAACGTTCGGACGGAATCAATTTTTCGTAAGGATACTGCACCGTAATCGGTCGGCGTCTCATGTGGTCAAAAGTAACAGCTAGACCTTGACCGATATACTTAGCAGCTTGAAAACTTTCTTTGGCGTATTCGCCTACTTGATTGAGGAATTTTAGCATGGTGTTCTCTCTCTGTACTTGAGTTTTTGGTAATTGCTAATTGATAATAGGTAATTGGTTAACAGCTATTTTTTTTACTGTTGCCATTTACCTATTATGAATTAACCGCCAAAAGCAAAAGGAAAGGCAAGCTTCAAAGCTGCGGTCAATAGCAAATTAACTAAAGCAACGGGCAGCAAAAACTTCCATCCCAAATCTAGCAATTGGTCGATCCGAACTCGCGGCAGAGTCCAGCGGAGCAGAACTGCCAGAAACAGGAAAAAGTAGGCTTTCAGCATGGTCATCGTAATGCCCAGCAAGCCGGTAATTACCTGCAACCAAGGAGTCGTCTCGCTCAATCCCAGGGCATTTGTCAGCACTTCGACCGGAATCGGGCATTCCCAGCCGCCGAGGTACAAAACTGCTACTAGCAGGCAAGAAAGGACGAGGTTAACGTAGGAAGCGATATAGTACAAAGCAAATTTCATGCCTGTGTACTCAGTCTGATATCCTGCTACCAATTCTTCTTCTGCTTCCGGGAGGTCAAAGGGCAACCGTTCGCATTCTGCTAGTGCTGCAATCCAGAAAATTAGGAAACCTGCTGGTTGCCGCCAGATATTCCAGCCGACAATCCCGTAGCCAGCTTGCTGGTGTACGATGTCGATCGTACTGAGGCTGTTGGACATCATCACAACTGCCAATACTGCCAAAGCTAGGGGAATTTCGTAGCTGAGGGATTGAGCTGCGGCTCTGAGTCCTCCGAGGAGGGCGTATTTGTTGTTAGAAGCATAGCCGGACATCAGCAAGCCGATCGGCTGAATACTAGACAGGGCAATCCACAGAAATATCGCCGTCCCCATATCGGCGATCAGCATATGCTCTCCGAAGGGCACGATTAAGTAGGAGAGAAAAACTGGAATCACCACAATTACCGGGCCTAGGGTAAATAGCAGCGCGTCAGCTTTGGCCGGTACGATGTCTTCTTTGAATACCAACTTCAGACCATCAGCAACGGGTGCTAAAACTCCCAGAGGGCCGATGAATTCCGGGCCTACCCGCTGTTGAGCGGCGGCGGAAATTTTCCGTTCTAGCCAGACGCTAGTGAGTACCCCGAAAACGGCAGCGACAATCATCAGCAACATTGGCAGCGGTAGCCAAAGCACTTGGGCGATGTCCGCCGGTAAGCCCAAATTCATGAGGGCTTCTACGAAACTTCCTTGTAAGTCAATTCCTGGGTTCATTTGTCCAGCTTTTGAGCGATCAGCATATAATTTTTCACCCGTCCTTTGTAGGAGTAGGCTTAGAAATCGGGGTCTTTGTAAAGATTTTTAATGCTTTACCGCCTAATAGTATATCGCCCGACAGGCTCCAAGAACGCACAGACAAGGTGAAGTTCTAATTATATGAGCCCGCAGCGTAGCTAATGGGTGGGTAACTTATGGTTGATGGTTGACTGTTGAGTGTTGAGTGTCCGATCGATTTTGAGTAAGAAATCAATCTGGATTTATGCACTCTCGTGTCTCAAACCTCGATCCCCCCGACTCCCTTTAATTAATTATGGGGATGCGAGGCAGGGCTGTTTCATTCTCGCTCCGGGGCCAACCCCCGTCGTTGCCCCGATGCCTGAAACGCCCCTTCGATGATCGTCGGTGGGGGGTAGGAACGGGGAGTAGGGGTAGCACTACCCCTACAAAACCCTGATTTTCCTGAGAATGAAACAGCCCTGGGATGCGAGGGGGATCTAGACTCAGCTATAAGCCAGATTTAGGCCAAACAAAAGGGCCCAGAGTTAACTCTGAGCCCTTTTAATACTTTAAAGTAACTTTCAAATGGCTTAAACCATTGATTTTACGCTACTTTTTTTATGGAACTGGGCAGAATCGAACTGCCGTCCAAAGCGGGTATTTACCTTCCGATCGTTCACAGGTTTATCCCCTCTAATCCTCGGGGCGGGAACCATCTTTATCCTAAATGGGAGGATTTTCTAGTGATTGCTTTCCTAGCTAGCCGACTAGAAACGTTTAGCTAGGGCATCCGTTGGGGGTTGTTATGCTACCTTTAACGGAGTGAGGTGGCATACACTCTAAACCAAGCTCAAGAAGTTTTTAGGCTACAGCTACGGCTTTGCGAGCGAAAGGAACGATGTTGTTCGCATTTACTATTTTTTTTGAGCCGATATTAACGAGAGTAGACTCCCTCTCGACCTGCATCACGGAGCAGCTTTCGCCACCCTGTCGAAACCATTACAGCCCCTCGTGTGTTCTTTTATGATAGACAATATTTCGTGTTGCGTCAACTAGATTTTAGATTTTAGATTTTGGATTTTCGATTTGGGCACAAAGGTGAGTCGGGAATATTTACATCGTGCACCATTTTCTTGAACAGGCTTTCGGGCTTGTTCCACAAGAGTTGAGTTTTCCTGTGGGGTGGGCCGAAGAACCCGCCCAGGTTTATTGACAGTGGTCAAAAATGTCAGCGCTGCCAAGTTTAATGCAAGTTGTCGTCCCAGACGCCGATGTAAATCCGATCGCGCTCATTGCGTTCGATCGTCCCTTCCAGCGAACCCTTCCTAAACGTAAACTGATTACTCCGGCGCTGCTGCACGTCGCCGAGCCCTTGCAAAATCTCCCGGCTGGCGCCGCCCACCATCCCGTTTAAGGCGGTTCGCACCACCAAATCGTCCACCGACGGGGCAAAAGAACCCTCTGTTTGTACTAGCTCGCCCGAATCGCGATCGTAAATGTAGCCGAGAGTAATCCGATTTGGCAATATTTCGTAAAGTGCGGTGCGAGTATTTGGCCAATAGCCCCGCGCTTGAGAGTCAGTCGGTTCTCCCAATTCCGATAAAATCTGACTTTCCGCCGTACCAACGGCATACCCAGGGATTGTGGGAGTCTTTCGATCGTTGGTTCCCGGTTGTTCGCTGGGTGCGGGCGATCGATCTGGCGGCAACTCTTTGTCAACCAGTTTTTCCGTTGGTGTGGGTTCGACAGCTTCGGGAGAAGGCGCTGGAGTTAGCTCTGGGGCTGGTGTTGGAGTTTCAGCAGCAGGCGCTGGAGTTTCAGCAGCAGGCGCTGGATTTTCAGCAGCAGGTGGCGGAGTTTCTCTGGGAGGCGGCGAGAAAGGCGTTGGTGTCAGCGCGGGAATTGGTGCGGAGTTTGAGCGCGCGTCTGGATCAGCAGGGGCCGAATTGCGATCGTCCTGGGCCACCGGTGCGGGTTCCGAAGACGGCCGGTTGAGGAAAACCCTAGCAATTCCGACCAAACCTGCCACAATAAGTGCGATCGCCACGAACCCCAAAATCCACCAAACCTTGCGGTTGCCTTGCCCAGAAGACACCACAGCAGGCGCTGTTCTGGAACCTGCAGGCGACTGAGGCCCGTGTCCCGGAATCACCGCCACTGTCGGCCCGGTGCTCGGCGACGCTGCACCATGAGGCTGCCCGTGCAGCAGCGACAGCCACTCATCGACGCTAGCAGGGCGATTTTGAGCTTCTACCGTCATCCCCCGCATCACCGCTTGGCTGACAGCAGCACTTAGCTGAGGCTGCAAGTCGCGGGGTGAGGGCATCGGCTGACTGGTACGCAAAATTGCAGCCACAGGAACCTGTGCTGTCAGCAGAGTATAAAGCGTCGCCGCCATACCGTAAACATCTGTGGCGGGCGTATATTTTCCTTGAGCGAAATACTGTTCTGGCGGCGCGTAGCCGTCGGACACCATATTAGTGTGACTTTGAGTTGCACCGGGAGTAAACTCGCGGGCAATACCAAAATCAATCAGCACGACTTCCTGAGTACCTTGGCGCAAAAGAATGTTTTGTGGCTTGACATCTCGGTGCAGCAAACCCTTTTGATGAACAACTTTTAAAGCAGCGCCAATTTGAGTGATGTAGAGAATTGCAAGATTTTCTGGCAGCGGATTATTTGAACCGACTACATCGCCCAAATTCTGACCGGCTATGTAGTCCATCACCATGTAAGGCTGTCCGTCTTCCACAAAGAAATCGCTGACGCGGACAATATTCGGATGAACGCAGGAAGCCAACCGCCTCGCTTCGTCTTGAAACTTGCGATCGAACTCAGCAAAATTGGGTTGCTGCCGCAGAGATTCGTTGAGGGTTTTAATGACTACAGGCTGTCCTAAATAGCGGTGATTTGCCCTGAAAGTTATTCCAAAGCCGCCGCGGCCCAATTCTTGTTCGAGGGTGTACTTTCCACCCTGTAAAGTTTTGCCGATTAGCGCATCCATAGGTTCAGGCGATCGCGTACCAGAGAATATGGCTGATTATGGCACGTATAGTGGGATCTCCTCACCAGTCCAAAGAGCGATCGCAATCCTCGATCGGCGTTGCCATTCCTTCCCGAATTGATTCCCGCCATCGTGCTACAACTGCCCCAGCAATTTATCGTAGTCTGTGTGTGAACCAACCCAAAACCAGATCGCAGTGTCTCCATCCAACTGACCAACTGCTCGATAGTTTTTGCTAATTCGGGCTGAGTAGATTGGTAAGTCTGGATGCACCTTCTTGAAACGCAGGCTTGGATGACTTGGGTTTTCCTTGAACTGGCGATACGCAGCGCGCGTCTGCTGTTTAACTTGTTGGGGTAAATCAGCAAATAATTTACGGAACTCGGTTGTAGTGCGTGAATTCACAATGTTTCTGGATCGAGTTCTTGGGTTTTGCCTGCATGATACTCACCCATTGCGGTCGCTGCGAGTTTAGCAAGAGCATCGGGGGAACGGGAGAATGCTTGATCCCAGCGCCTATCGTCTTCAAGTTCTTCCAGAATCATTGAAGCGAGGGCATCTTGCTCGCTGGCAGACAATGTTTTCAACTTGGCGATCGCACGTTCGAGTAACTCAGTCATGGCTACCACACTTTTACAATGAAAATGGCATCCTATCCATTATCCCTTGTTTCAGGCAAGTTGAGGGTAGGTCGAACAAATGGCAGGCTAATTATCATCATTAATAACTACGGGAGACGCACTTCTATGTTTTTTACTAGCTTTTTCATGCACTTCAATACATCTCTATATCTCGCCAATGCCGGAATTCCACTATTCAGTCAGAGTGTTGTCTATCAAATTGTTTTGCTAATTCCCATTATCGCGATAGAAGCTTATATTCACAAAAAACTACTCAATGTGAGTATTCTAAAAGCAATTTTTATTGCTTTTATAACAAATATCATATCGACGATTGGGGGAGGTTTTATTATCCTATGTATTGGGGCGTTTATTGGACATATCGTCTTCCACACAACCGTGCCTGTACAGCCTGGTTCTTTTCCATTTCTGCCGTTGGAAATTATGATTACACTCATTCCTATGTTTTTCTTTTCCGTTTACCTAGAATTATTAATAGGGAGTTTGGGACTGAAAATAATTGAAAAAGGCAAAGTTAATAAATCATTTTTCATAGCTAATGTATTCACTTACTTAATGCTTGAGGTATTAGCTTTTACCCAACTTGTCAAGGGATATATTGAAGGGCGTGGCTAACCAAAACGTTCTATATCGTCGGATCGCTGATTGACATCTTGAGCCGCCATCATTGCATTGATGTGGGTAAAGATGCGATCTAATTCCCCAATGGCATCGAGTTCGGCTCCCTCTTCTGCTATTAGTTGGTCTGCCTTCTTCTTCTCTAACAAATTTTCCATGCGCTGTTGGAGCGATTCACTAAATTTGAACAACTTCCACCGATCGACTTTTTCAAGGCAAATCTCATTGATTAACGAGGAGGGTTTGTTGAGAATTGAAACCATTGTAGGCTCCCAGCTTCGGGTTTTAGGTAGTGACTAGATTATAGCTTTTATTCAATCTGGCAGATTTAATGCTCCAACCGAGAACCTTCAAATTACCACCAAAACCAGTGACTTAAACAGCCAAACGGCGTTACAGTTCAAGTCGGATAATATTCATCCCTGCTTATTTGCCATCGCCATATCTTGCCTTCTTCAGGATCGTCCACCTCTGCAATGAACTTCATTCCCACTTTTTGCAACACCCTATTCGAGGCATTTTTTTCAGCTAAAGTGTGGGCGATGACTGCTTTAACCTCCTCGTGAGCGAAAGCATAATCGATCATTCCCTGTGCCACCTCCGTTGCCAATCCGCGATTCCAATATTCGGAAGCAATTTCATAACCTATCTCTACAGTCCCCGACTCATCAGGTGAGCCTGTGAAACCTCCGTTGCCGAGGAGCACTTCATTTTTTGGATGAATAAAGAAGTAGTTTCCCCAGTCAGTTGGAGGCGGATTGGATTCGCAAGATTTGTCAGCAGGGAGGGAAAATGCTTCCGGGAAATGAGGCCAGCTATTAGGCACTACGACATTTAAAATTGCTGCAAGCTCGCTTTTATTGCGCGAGAAAGCTTCTAGGTGAATCCTTTCGACGGGAAGTAGTTGAAGATTCGTAGTTTTAATCATTTTTCTACCTTGTTTAACAAGGATGAGATCACACTATAGGCCCTATCGAAACGCTTGTCTCGGAACCCTTGCGAGTTGGTAAGCCCCCCGACTGTCCAACAATTGATATTGATTTGGTTGCAATCCTAATTGCACAAATTTCTCTGGATATCCCAGCACCAAAATAGAGGGAGAATTTGGGTTTTTAGATTCCTTAATGTAGTCGATCGCCTTTTGGACAGCTCGGTAGTAAGTCACCGGCTCTTGGGTATAAAAAACCAGACTTGGTTTCCAGAAACCAACCATAATAAACTCTTCCCCCGGCAGTTTTTGTTGAACCGCAACCTGCGCTAACTGTCTCAGAGGTAACTGGCGGTTGATATCGACCACTTTGTAGGCTGGAGTAAGACCAAAGATGATAAATGCTACTAACCCAATGAAGTTAGCAACCAAAATCCAGCGCTGTTGCCGCTTCCAGAGTAAAAGTGCGATCGCCACCGCTGTAGTTATCCAAATCGTACCGCCGACAATCAGCAATCCCGACTGCTGAATTGCTTGGGGAAAATTGGGCATTGCCGGGTCGTCTCCCAGCCAGTTGTAGCTGTAGAAAGTTGCTCCGGCTATAATTAGTAAAAATACGACATTGAAAATGTATGTAACTAACAGCCCTCGCGGTAAAGAATTCGGTTTTTTTTCTAACTTGGCCCGCCTGTTTTCGGGCTCATAGCCTGCAATAATATCGCTCCACAGCAGCGTTACCAAAATCGCAGCGGCGGGGATTAAAGGCAATACATAACTCGGCAATTTGGTCACGGCGATCGTAAAAAAGCCAAAGATGCACCCGAACCAAAATAGGGCAAATAAACTCAACTGAGCCGATCGCGGTTGACGGCGCCAATAACTGCGCTGCCAAAAACGGGTGCGGGCGATCGCCACCGGCAAATAAATCGACCAAGGTGCAAAACCAACTAGCACTACAAAAAAGTAAAAATACCAAGGCGCGGAGTGCTTGTTGACTACTCCAGTAAAACGCTGGAAATTGTGATAGCCGAAAAAACTGTCAATATAAGTTTGACCGTTGTCTAAAATAACCAAAATGTACCAAGGCAGGGCGATCGCCAGAATAATTAAGATTCCCGACACTGGACGCATTTCGCGCCAAAGTTGCCGAAAATTTCCCAAATAAAGCCCGAAGCTGCCAACAATCAGCGCTGGCACGACAATTCCCACAGGCCCCTTAGCCAGAATTGCTAAAGCAATTAGTACGTAAAAAGTCAGATACCACTTATTAGGAAATCGGGAAGTGGCAACGGTGGAAAATTCTGCTTTTGCTCTCTGTTCTTCTAAAGTGTAACCGAGAAAAAATGCCAGTAGTGCCGAACACATACAACCGACTAATAGCATATCTGAAACGCCAGTCCGTCCCCAGGCAATAGTTTGGGGATTTAAAGCTATTAGGGCCGCACCAATCCAGGGAGTAGAAAGAAAAATAGGAATACTAGGAGAGGGGGAGAGTGGGGGAGTGGGAGAGTGGGAGAGCGAGGGAGGAAAGACAGTTACATTCATCCGTGTATCCGTGTCCGAATCAGTGTCGTGCCCTTCTTCCTCCTTCCTTCTTCCTTCTTCCTCCTTCCTTCTTCCTTCTTCCTTCTTCCTTCTTCCTTCTTCCTTCCATAAGGTATAAAATCCGAGGCAAGTCAGACCGATCGCGCACAAAGCCGAGGGAAGACGCACGGCCCATTCGTTAACGCCCAGAGTGCGGTAAGCCACCGCCATCAGCCAGTAAATTAACGGCGGCTTGTCAAACCTCGTTTCGCCGTTGAAATAAGGAGTGATCCAATCCCCTGTCACCGTCATTTGACGGGCGGCTTCGGCAAACAGCGGTTCGGTTTCGTCAACTAAACCGATGTTGCCGAGATTCCACAAGAAACCTACCCAGGCGATCGCGCACAGCCATAAAATCGATAGCAGCAAAGGTGCGATCCTCTTCGAGGGCTTCGCTAACGGGCGATTTCTAAACTCTGACAAATTTTTAATAACTTCCTTCACCCAAACTTCCTGCGATTTTAGATTTAAAATTTTAGCTCGCTTAGAGAGTCTACCGAAAGATTCGCATTCTCGAAACTCCCAACTCGATCGAATCTGGTTAAACTCAGATGTTGCACCATTCTCAACAAGCCTTTCATGAACAGGCCGGAAAGCCTTTTCTTTAAATGATGTGGCTATGTGAGGTTAACTCACATAGCCACACCCTTCTCAACAAGACCGGATCAATCGGCTTTCTCGACCAAAATCTCCGCACCAGCAGCTAAGCGTTCACGGCTGCAAAATTAATTGCCATTCTCCGGCTGTGCTGTTCCAAGCCGGCGAGGGTGTCTCCCCGGCGACGAAAGGCCCCCAGTAGCGGCGAGAACCATCCTGAGCAAAAACCACCAGAATGTCTCCCCGTTTGACTTTTAACTTGCCCTCCGGCAGCGATAGCATCAGTCCCTTGCCACCGCCTTCCCCCGGCGCAAAATCCCAGTGCGCTGGTTTTCCATAGGATTCCTTGGCTTGCCGTTTCGACAGCAGGGCCACTCGCACTGGGTGTTCGCTGCGGTTGCTGACGCGCAAAAGACCGGAGGCTTTAGCATCTACAGGGATTGAGGAAAGCAATTCCTCCTCTGACTCTGGGGGGGTTGGTGTTGAGTCGGGCTTGGGCTCGCTGGCGGTGTCTGCAGAAGCTGTCGCAACTGGGGAAACGGGGGGTGTGGGGGGGTATGCGGTGGCTTGTGAGGGCCAATCGCTCGACTGATTTGAACCGTTGGAGATAGTGATTTCAAAACGTCCTAGAAACATTCCTGTAATTAGGACGATCGACACTCCAATTACGATCTGGTAAATTTTAAGATTCATAAATTTTAGGCTTACAGGATAGACTGCACCGATAATGAGTCTTAACTATTTTTAATGTAAAACCAGGGGCTGCTGTGCCACAAGATACAGTTACACTTAATTACTTGACCGTTCTCGGCTATAAGTCCGCGATCGCTCAATACCATCTTAGATGTTAAATTTTAGATTTTAGATGGCGACATACTGACCCCGGTAAGAATTTGGAGTTGGTAGGGAGGGGCATTTGTTTACTCATCGGTATAGCTTTTAATGCCAGTTGAAAAAAAGAGTGCCATTGTAGACCCGTACTCCCAACCCCAATACTCATCAGTAATTCGACATCTCAAATCTCACATCTCAAATCTCAAATTGTATAACTTTTATGCAGAATACCCGAATTAACCGATTGATTGATGTTCTGGGCGATCGCTTCCGAGGCTGGCTCAACAATCCTTGGCGACGGATTTCGCTCCTGCTAATTAGCTTGCTGTTCGGCACTTTTTTGGGAACTGCTATTTCGACGATCGCCGGACAATCTGCGGATTGGGATATTATCGCGGCCGGGCTGTTGGTGTTGTTGACCGAGATCGTGAGCTGGCTGGTTTACGGCAGCCCGCGGCCTGTAGCCCGTTCTTTTTCGGTGGATATGCTCTATGCTCTGAAAATTGGCGTGACTTACAATTTATTTGTGGAGGCTTTCAAACTAGGCTCTTAAAAAGAGGGAAAATATTGGTCGGTTGTAGATAATATTTATATAAACCTACGCTTAAAAATTTTTGAATCTGTAGTGCCGAGTTGAGTGTCAGTCTATGTGATATTTTAGACTTCGGTCTGGGCCCTCAGTCGAAGGATTTTAGATTTGAGGTGTATTCCACAGATGAATTTGGGATTTTGAACTAGGGTCTAAATTTGGGATCTCTCCACGACAGGAGTTGGGGTTTGTATCCGTTTTGGGTGGGGTCAAATATTTGTCAATTGCAGATAGTATTTGTACAAAACCCGCCCCCGCATAGAGAGTTTTTAGGATATGGATCGATCGACTGTAACCCCTGTTGAAATTTTACATCGGTGGCAAGCTGGCAATCGCCCGATCGCTCCCGACTTAGATCGACTGGCTTTGTGGGAACTTGCGGATGATGTGCGCTCGCGCGCTTTTGGCATTACTCCTGACAGTGTAGCCGAGGTTGTCCGCTGCAAAACCGATTTATTCTTTTCTATTCTTGACGAGCTGCATACTTTCCCGCTAAAGTCAACTGTTTTCCTCGAAACTTTGTGGAATCTTTGGCTACCGCTGGCAATGCAATTATCGACTGCCAAACAAAGTGTAAACCGTCCTTTAATCCAAGGAATTTTAGGAGGGCAAGGAACCGGAAAAACTACTTTATGCCAAGTTCTGAGGCTGATTCTGGGAAAATTGGGATATTCTACTGTCAGCCTTTCTTTAGACGATATTTACAAGACTTATGCCGATCGCCAACAACTCCAAAAAGCAGACCCGCGTTTAATTTGGCGCGGCCCCCCCGGCACTCACGATATTGACCTGGGAATCGCAGTTTTAGACAAGTTGCGCGGTTCTCAAACTCGCAATTTAGCAGCAGTTGAAAATCCCCAATCTGATGCCTTCAAACCGGATATAATTAAAAATATAGAAATTCCCAGGTTTGACAAATCTGCCTATGGAGGTGCTGGAGATAGAAGTCAACCCGAAATTATTTCCGGTGCGGATATTGTACTTTTTGAAGGTTGGTTTGTCGGCGTGAATCCGGTGGTTGATGCCAAATTAAACGAGTTTTTGGCAGGTGCACCGTTTCCGATTTCCACAGAAAGCGACTGTCAGTTTGCGCGCGATATGAATGGGAAGCTTTACGACTATCTACCGCTGTGGAACCGATTAGATCGGTTGATGGTTTTGTATCCCCAAGATTATCGCATTTCTCGAATGTGGCGCAATCAGGCGGAACAGGAAATGATGGCGACGGGGAAGTCGGGAATGTCAGAGGCCGAAATTCATCGGTTTGTCGAATATTTTTGGAAAGCGCTGCATCCCGAGTTATTTATTAAGTCGATGGTTGAAAAGGGCGATCGGGTGGATTTAGTAATTGAAATTTTGGACGATCACAGTGTTGGCAAAATCTGTCGGGCGATCGACTTAAAATTAAGCGATTAGGGAGACTTAAAATTAACGGTTTAAGCACACAACAATGTTGTCTCGTTACCGTATTGCAGCCCTTAAGGACACAACAATGTTGTGTCCCTACTGTATTGCAGATTATCGTTCACTCACTTGACAATTCAGGACTTATACGAAAAGTAATTTGACGCGCGAATTATAGGGGTAAGGCGCGCCATAAGCACCCTACAATACAGAAGTTTTGTATCGAGGATGGAGAATTTCTAAATTAACTGCCGGGAGTACCACGATCGATCGCTTTCTGCATCAAATCGTCGGTAACTTCGCCCGGTGTACCTGTGGGCTTAATTTCCTGAGCCATCGAACGAAAATCATTGGGATTGCCGCTTGTATCTGCCGGCTTTGCAATATTATCTTGAGCAGCGGGAATAGGAAACTTAGGTGCAGTTGCAGCCGCGGCAGCTTGAGCGCCGGCACCTGTGCGATCAATTTCACTAACGCTGAATTCTTTAGAAGCTTCGTAGTCTGCTGATACATTAACTGTCGGCAACTTTTGTTCTCCAGCTTCCGCGCTTTCAGTGATCTGCTGAGCGTCAAAGTTTTCAGTATTATTGACTTCTGTATTGATTTGAGACATAGCCGACTCCTTGCTAGTTTTATTTAACAATTCACTGTATCAATTATTACTTTACTCCCCGGCTTTTTCATCTACCCGCAGATGTATCGTTGGCTTCTATCTTAAGGATGGTTTATTCTAGGTTAGTGCCTTAACATTACATCACTTTCCGAAAAGAATGCAGCTTTAGGCAAGCTCCTAACCCTTACATACTAAGGCATTACCCATTGTTTAATCTAAAATCTAAAATTGGAAATCTAAAATCGTATTACCTCTTGGGGATGGTGACGGGCACTTACAAATCTTGATATTTATATATTCTGGAAGCATTTTTAAGGAATTTTGTTTATGAACTCACCCGCCGCGACCAATCCTCACTCTCTCTCCAACGAGACTCAAAACATCCTTCAGACAATCAACGGGTTGGGTACAGATGAAAAGCTGGCACTGCTCTACTTTGTTTATGAAAAAATGGGAGATTCAATTACACCAGCAGCTCCCACCGCCGCCGACCCACAATTAGCTCCCATGCTGCTGGATGATTTTTACAAGCTTTCCCATGACCAACAACTGAATATAATGCGAGGGATTGTCAACCGCGACGACACGCCCTATTCTCACGCTTACGGAGCTTTAACTGCTAACAATCAGTTGGTGGTTTGGTATGCTTGGGCTATTGGTATGGGGGAAACAATTGTCGATATCCCCGAAGGATATGAGGCAACTGAGGCTGTCAATGGCGTGTTGGGTCAAATTGAAGGTCTTGATTTTGAACAGCAAATTTCGGTGCTGCGCGACGTAGCTAATAATATGGGCTACACCGATGTTAAACCAATTTCTACTCAGGCGGAAGTAGGGAAAACTTCTAGTCTTTAGAGAAGACTCGGCGGTTCAAACCGCTGCTAAGAGCCAAACGCAGCCTGCGGTGCGACTGAGCTTCGCCTAACGTCCTCCGCAGACTGAAGAATAAAGGAGACATTAAAACCAGGTTTTCTAGGATGAGCGGACATAAATAAACTTCATTATGTCCGCAGGTTTGTATACTAAATCCGGTTTTAATACTTGCTTTTTTTAGTTGGATGGGTATAGTATGTCATTGCGAGCGCTCGCGAAACAATCGCTAACAATAACTATTATATCACTCTTGATCTCAGCAATTTGCTGTAAAAATAATACCAGTTTAACAAAGTCTTGCTACAGCAGATTTCAACTGAGTGCAAGTGAAGTATATTCACTCCACCCGCCCTATCGGGAACACTCCCCTGATACAAGGGGAGGAGAGGAAGCAGGATTATTCTTGTTTCCCTCTTTAATAAGGGGGGACTTGCGGGGGGGTGAATTGGACTTTTGCAAGAACTCTAATCATCAATCTTATACCAATTGTTAAAAATCGAAGCACCCCACGCCGGACTTAGGTCTTGCGATTTCCATACAGATACTCCCGTATAATCTATATGTAAATTTATTTTTTAGCAACGGAAAATTGGCTCAGGAAGTTAGTTTTTTCGGATAAATTTTTTGCGGGAATTCTATCCGAAATGTCGAACCTTTTTTGGGTTGACTTTCGACTCTAATTCTGCCGTTCATCATTTTGACTAAAGAGGCAGTAATCGCTAGTCCTAAACCGGTGCCTGGATACTGGCGAGTTGTGGTTTGGTCGGCTTGATGGAATTTGTCGAAAATGTGGGGAAGATCGGTTTCACAGATGCCGATTCCTGTATCCCGAACGGTGATAATTAGCCGATCGCGATTAAATTCCCGCACCTCAATGTAGATGCTGCCCTGATGTGTGAATTTAACCGCGTTGGAAACGAGATTGACCAAAATTTGCCGCAGGCGCAACTTGTCATTAACTATAAGCTGATTCTGCAAGCAGACGCTGACGGACATTGCCACGTTCTTATCGGTGGCTTGATTTCCGAATTCCAGGGCGACATCCATTACTAAATGCGCTAAATCAAATTTTTCAATTTTTAATTCTGTGCGGCCACTCTCGATTTTGGAGAGGTCGAGGATATCGTTAATCAGCAGTAGCAGATTTTTGCCGTTATCTAAAATGCGCCCCACCATTTGTCTTTGCTGGGCGGTCAGCAGTTGTTTGTGCTGGCGCAGCAGCAATTGGGAAAAGCCGATAATCGCATTCATGGGTGTTCGCAATTCGTGGGACATAATGCCCAAAAATTGCGATTTTAACTTGGCTGCTTCTAGCAGTTCCAATTTTTGCTGTTGAATGCGTCGCCCCTGATTTTCTAGTTCTTCCTGCTGACGAATTAGCAGCTCGTTTTGCAAGTCTAAAAGCTGTTCCTGCTTTTTTAATTTTTCGATCGCCAGCGCGTTGTTAATGGCGATCGCAGCTTGTTTTCCCATCACCCCCAGCAGTTGCTGAGTATGCGCGTCAATCGCCGTGCTGTCTTTCCCGTTGCCGATGGCCAACACACCCAAACGCCCGCTTTGCCCCGACTCGATCGCCGCTGCACAAGCCGCCGCAGGCAGCAAGCCTTTGCGGCACTCCGACCGCCACAGTAAAGACTCTCCCGTCGCAAATGCTTTCCACAGCAGCTTGTTTTGCACGTGCGGGGTTTGGCCCCCACCAAAGTTTTCCGTGCCCCCGACAGCGCTGAGTTTGAGGCCGCTGCAATCGGACTCCAGGAGAGCAACTAGGCAAAATTCCGCTCCTGCGATCGCCTCCACAGTCGCGTCCGCGATGGCTTGCAACAATTCACCCCAACTACCCGCCCGCTGGCTCAATATATTTGTAAACTGCTCTATCACCTGTAAATCCCGCCCAGCCTCTATTACCGTCCGGGCTTCGCACAATTTTTCTGGTTTGAAGTTAGCTTCCGAGCACGCTTGATGGCGCCAAAACTCTGGTTCTGCTTGGGGCTCGGCTTGACTTTGTTTGATCTGCTCCATATATATGTAGGTTCCCAGCCCTTCCAAAACTTCCTGACTGTCTAGATTAGCGGGCCCTCCTCTGGCCAGGTTCCATCGGTAAGTGTCTTCTCGCGTCTGCAGACGAAATATAATTTCGTAACTTGGTGGTTTGAACTTAGAAGTGTGCGATCTCGCCAATAAACGAGGGCGGTCTTCTGGGTGGACGCGCGCCAGATAGCCGAAACCCAAAGCTGCTGCTGCTGGTACCCCGGTGTACTCTTCCCAGCGCTGACCTAAATAAGTCGCCCAGCCGTCGGCATTTGTTTTCCAAACTATGTGAGGAATTGCCGACCACAGGCGATCGCCCTGAGTTTGGCAGTCGCAAACTTGCGGTTGGGGGGATTTTATTTCAGATACTTTGTGTATGATTTCCGAGTCGGAAAACTCCGACTCAAAAGACTTATTGGCGTGATACTGAGTCATAAGAGGTTTTATCAATAAGCATTAGACTTGAGCCCTAACACCGGTTAAAGACTCGTGCTGCTAGCTTTATTGATTTTGACGACCCAAGTGCATCAAAATTTTTTATACTTTAAATCTATCTGGGTAGTGGTATCTTTACCTCTATCAAGGGGCGGACAATGAGATAATTCAGTTAAACTGTTAAAACATTGAGAGCTTACCGGTCCCGATCGGACTCGTGCAGGCATCGCCGCAAAATAACTTAAAAATTAACTTGCATTCTTGGCGGCTGCATGAGTATGCTTTAAAATGATGTGCGACCTGTAAAACCCTAAATCAGGACACATTCTCAAATTTTCTCAGTTTAGCTGAGTCAGTTGACGATATTTTAAAAGTTTAGCGGACTATTGGAAGAAAGATGAGTAAAATTCGCGTTGCTTTGGTAGAAGACCATGACCTGACAAGAGTCGGCATCCGCACAGCTTTACAACAGCGTGACACGATAGAAGTTGTCGGCGATGCAGCTAACGCTACAGAGGGATTGAAACTGCTTCAGTCTTCAAAACCTGACGTGGCAATTGTAGATATTGGCTTGCCGGATTTTGATGGCATTGAACTGACACAAAAGTTTAAAAAATCGGTAGCGGAGTCCGATCCCGATACAAAAATTTTGATTCTGACTTTTCAGGACAATGAAGAAGAAGTTCTGGCAGCTTTTGCCGCCGGAGCTGACTCTTACTGCATGAAAGATATTAGCTTCGATCAGTTATTAGATGTAGTAAAAGTAACTCACGAAGGTAACTCTTGGATCGATCCCGCGATCGCCCGTATCGTCCTGAAACAAGCTCGCACTCAGGAACCTGCGCCGGAAGAACCGAAGGCTGAGGGCAAAAGAGTCACAATTAAGGCTGCCGAACCAGAGTTTAGTCACATCATTGAGACTTACCCTTTAACCGAGCGAGAATTAGAGGTTTTGGAACTGATCGTGCAGGGTTACAGCAATGCTGCAATCGCAGAAAAGCTGTACATTACTGTCGGTACAGTCAAGACTCACGTCCGCAATATTTTGAACAAGTTGTGCGCTGATGACCGCACTCAGGCAGCCGTTCTCGCCCTGCGTTCTGGCTTGGTTGGATGAAGCCTTATCATCAGGCAAAATCAAGTTAAAAGTAGGGTGCGCTGGGCGCACCTTACGGCCACTGATTTAGGGTGTGCAGTGTACACCGACTGACTAATTGTTACCCAAAAATTAGGGCAGGCAGTGTGCACCAGCCGAGCAATTGTTTGTTGTTAAAAAAGGATAAATTTTAAAGCCGCATCTATCCCAGTACAGATATTTTTTTCAATATTTAAAAAAGAAAATCTACCTTAAGATAGATGCTAAAAAAGTATCATATTACTAATATTTATTATTGATCTATCCCCAGTTAGATAAATTTCGCTCGCCCTGCCAATATTGCGCGATTTCACTTCATAAAAGGCGCAGGCAGAGACCAGATTACGATACTTTTAGGAATAGTTAAGCCTTAAATAAATTATATCCGTAGAGTGATGCTGAGTTCGCTTAAATTTGCGAAATTAAAAGTATCAACTGCTACTGAAATATTTTAGAAAGAGGTATTATGGTCGCTCCAATTGAATTCAAGTTATTTGCTCCATACAACAAAGGAGCTGCCTTGATTGGCTCTTTTTCTAATTGGGAAGAGATTCCGATGGAAAAGGACGAAGAAGGTTATTTTCGCACGCGAGTTAAGTTGGAAGATGGCGTTTATCAATACAAATTCCGCGTTCAGTCGAAAAGCTGGTTTGTGGAAGCAGATCAGTGGGTAGATGTGGTCGATCCCTACGCGACTGACATCGACAATCCCACTCAAAACGGCGTTGTTCGGATCAAAGATGGCGATCGCATTGTCGATACCTACGTCTGGAAACACGACGACAAACCGCTGCCAGCCGATCGGGAATTAGTGATTTATGAAATGCACATTGCTGACTTTTCCGGCGGCGAAGATGATCCCTTCGCCCGCGGCCAGTACAAGCACGTCGTCGAAAAACTCGATTACCTAGTGGAACTCGGCGTCAATGCGATCGAACTCATGCCCCTCAAAGAATACCCAGGCGACTACAGTTGGGGCTACAACCCCCGCTACTTCTTCGCTGCCGAGTCCAGCTACGGAACCACAGAAGAACTCAAAAACCTGATAGACGAGTGTCACGGGCGCGGTATTCGCATCATCATGGACGGGATTTACAACCACTCGGAAGCATCGAGTCCCCTCACCCAAATCGATCACGATTATTGGTACCACCATGAACCCCGCGATCCTGACAACAATTGGGGCCCGGAATTTAACTACGAATTCTACGACGAAAACTTAGGAACTTTCCCAGCGCGCAAATTTGTTGGCGATACAGTCCGCTTCTGGATTCAAGAATATCATCTCGACGGCATTCGTTTCGATGCGGCGCGACAAATTGCTAACTACGATTTCATGCACTGGATAGTTCAAGAAGCCAAAAATGCCGCCGGCCCAAAACCGTTTTATACCGTTGCCGAATACATTCCCGAAAATCCCAGCATCACCAATCTAGACGGGCCGATGGACGGCTGCTGGCACGACAGTTTCTATCACTCCATAATTCCACAACTCTGCGGGGACAATTTTGATTTAGAACGGCTCAAAGAGGTAATTGACTGCAAGCGGCAAGGTTTCTTGGGTGCTACGAATGTAGTCAATTATTTGAGTAATCACGACCACGATCGCGTTTTTGCCGAATTGGGCGATCGCGGGATTTTGGATGAAGCCGCCTTCAAGCGGGCGAAGTTGGGAACGGTGGTGTTAATGACAGCAGTTGGCGTGCCGCTGATTTGGATGGGCGAAGAATTTGGCGAATACAAAGCCAAAACAATTGAGCAATCTAAAATTGACTGGACGCTGCTAGGAAATGACCTCAATAAAAGTTTGTGGGAATACTACAAAGGCTTAATTCACCTGCGTAAAAATAACCAAGCACTTTACACAGAAAACATCGATTTTTTCCACGAAGACCCCGACTCTAAAGTTTTTGCTTACACTCGCTGGAACGATGAAGGTTCGAGAGTTGTAGTAGTGGTGAATTGGTCGGAAAATTATCTAGCGGGTTACACCGTTCCCAATTTCCCGGCCAACGGAACTTGGCACGAATGGACGGGGAATTATGATATTGAATCTGGCGAGGATAATATTATGATCGACTTGCCGGAATACGAAGCAAAAGTGTTGGTTTGGCAGTAATATCATTTCCGGTTACACCGGAATGATGTTGACTGTTGACTGTTGACTGTTGACTGTTCACTGTGAGTCAACAGTCAACAATCATGAGGAGTGCAACCGGAATCGATATTATTTCCCAGATTGATTTTCTAGACACAATTGGGTTATAGCCGCCGCCGGTATTGGTTTGCTAAAGAAGTAACCCTGGCCCATATCGCACTGATGCGATCGCAAAAACGCCAACTGTTCTGCTGTTTCCACTCCCTCAGCAATCACCTGTAAATTCAGGCCCTGTCCCAAGGCGATCGCCAGTTTCACAATAGTAGCACCGTTGCTGCCCGTCACCAAATCTGCCACGAAGGATTTGTCTATTTTTAAATTATTGAGGGGAAAGTTTTTTAGAGACCACAGCGAAGAATAACCGGTGCCAAAATCGTCCAGAGCAATGTGAATTCCCATGTCCTGCAACTGCTGCAATACCGACACCGTAAAGCTCACATCTGTCATGGCAATGCTCTCGGTAATTTCTATTTCTAAATACTCTGGATTTAACTTGGTTTCTGATAAAATTTCAGCGATGATTTGTACCGTGTGAGGTTGCAGAAACTGGCGGGCTGATAAATTCACCGCTATCCGCATCGGCGGCAATCCCAGTAACTGCCACGCTCGATTTTGCAAACAAGCAGTCCGCATCACCCATTCGTCAATTTGGCAGATTAATCCTGTTTCCTCAGCTAAGGGAATAAATCGATCGGGAGGAATCAAACCGCGTTCGGGATGCTCCCAGCGAATCAGAGCTTCCATGCCCACTATTTTGCCAGTATTTAAATTTATTTGCGGTTGATAGTGCAGGACAAACTCTGAATTTTTTAGAGCTTTGTAAAGATGATTTTCTAAGTTAAGATCCTCGGAGACTTTACTGCCGATCGCCTGCGTGTAAAACTGATAATTATTGCGACCTTTCTGTTTAGCTTTGTACATCGCAGCATCAGCATTTTTTAGCAAAGTTTCTGCATCTTCTCCGTCATAAGGAGCCAAAGCAATTCCCAAGCTAGCCTTAATATAAAGTTCCAGACCTTCAAAATCAAAAGGACTGCTTAAACTCTGGATAATTAGCTGGCAAATTTTAGTTGCTTCCTCCGGGGTGTTGATATTGTACAGCAGCACAGTAAATTCATCCCCGCCCCAACGAGCCATCGAATCGCCCACGCGCAAACAGTTAGTCAAACGCCGAGATACACTTTGCAGCAACAAATCGCCCACTGGGTGACCGAGAGTATCGTTAACATTTTTAAATCTGTCCAAATCTAGAAAGATTACCGCCAGCATTTCTCCCTTTTGGTGAGCGCTAGCTAAAGCTAAAGACAGCCTTTCATTAAACAGTAATCTATTAGGTAAACCAGTTAATGGATCGTGAGAAGCTTGATGTCGGATCATCGCCTCGACACGCCTCTGCATTGCAGCCATGTACAGGTGAGTTCCTAAAGATTGCGCTAGCTTCTGTTCTTCGCTAGTCCACTTTTGAGCTTCGCCTGTTTTGATTTCTTTCCAAGCTGCAAAGGATTGTCGGGGACGATCGTGCCGCGCGTCCGAACTGCAACGGCCCGCCCACAAAATTTCGGTTTGTATAGGGCTGCGAAAAACGGTGAGACAGCCGATGCACTGTTGGCGATATTGCAGCGGTACTGCCAAAAATGATCGAATGGAAGCTGCGACTAAATTGGCAGATACAGATTTAAGTTGAGGTTCCTTAGAAATATCGGAAATTGGGTACAAGTGCGGTACGATAAAACTGGAAACATTGCTGTCAATTGAACTGTAATGCTGGGAATATAGATTTTCAAAAATACCTAATTGGCCGGTATGATTAGCAGTTTGTGCTTGATCGTCTTGGTTCGCCATCCCCATGATCTGCTGCCAAAATGGGCTGAGTTCAAGGTCGATGTCGGCGGGCTGCTGGCCACAGGTATAAAGCAAAGGCGGCCGATCGCCAAACTCGGCTGCAATGTAGAGTCGCCCTCCTGAACCACGCAAATGCTTGACAGTTTGTTCGAGAACTGCTTTCCGAATTTCGTTTAGTTCCAGAGGAGAATGCAGCAAACTGGTAATTTGGTTGATAACGGCTTCGTCGCGCGCTTGCTGTCTAGCTTGAGTGAGTAGAAAAGATTGGGCGATCGCAATTGAAAGTTGATCGACAAGCAACTGCACCATTTTCAATTCTCGATCGCTAAACCGTTTCGGTTGGCTATGGTGAGACACCAACAGTCCCCAAAGGCGATTTTGATGCAAAATCGGCACCGTCAGAGAAGAACGTGCCCCCATAGCCTTCAGATATTCAGCGTGACAGGGGTCTACAGGACGATAGCTAATATCTTCAACTGCTAAAGTTTTGCCGGTTTCTGGACAATCTAACCGATTAATTGTTTGATGCTTCAATTCCACATCTACAATCACTCGCTGCCGCGCTTTGAGAAACATTTCCCGAGCACTCTGGGGAATGTCGCCTGCTGGAAAGCGCAAACTCAGCATAGATGGCAACTTGTCGCCGTCGATCGACTCAGCAATCACCTCGCCACTACCGTCGGCCTCAAAGCGATAAACTTTTACTCGATCGCTTTCTAAAAAGCTGCGGATTTCTCGGGCAGTTGTCGTCAAAATCTCTTGCAGTTCTAAAGAGTTGCGGATGCGATTAGTAATTCGATTGAGTAAAATCTCTTGTTCTAAAGTCGATCGTGACATTTGTCTAACTTTGTTGCGGGTCATGCCTTTTGATCTCCCGGGCTGTTGACAGCATTTTTGCGAGCCACAGTCTTAACTTGCCCTGTATTATACATTACAATATTTTCGCTCCGTCTAGGGGCTTGACCCAAAGCAAGAGCGCGAAACTCGGTTTATGGGGATATTTCCGCTTTTTCGACAAATTTCGGTGATAAACCGATTTTTTCACAGCACTTAGAAGGCAAGGAAAGAGCGATCTGACAATTAGTGAGGACGAAAGTCCGATCGAGTTCGATCGGGACTTTCCTCCTCACTAAAAAGCAATTGCAGAGCTACAACACAAAAGGTATAGAGAAACCGGGTTGACCAACCAGTATTCTGCCCTTATGAGGGATAATACTGGTTGGTCAACCCGGCTGGTAAGTATTTATACCTTAAAAGGTCTCGTTAAGCCGACTCCCAAAGGCCCCGAATTCGGTCGGGCAAAAAGCCAGCTATTTCCTGAATTCGCTCCTGCGACAGCTCATCCTTCGTTGCCGAAAATACAGCCGCGATCGCAGTTTCCGGCTTTACTCCCGAAGGAAGTGAGCCTTCTAGTTCCACCCTCCGTGCAAACAAATTGCCATCGATCCCCGCAGGTGCAGGCGGGCCGGTCAAAGGCTGACGTATCCGGCTCAGCAATCCCACCAGCGGATTGGTATCTTTCCAGAGGTCTGCTATTTCTTGTTGCAGGGTTTTGTCATCCGTAGGCAAGACTTCTTTGTGCAATTCAGATTCCACGTGCTCGATGGCGTCTTTTGTCATCACATCACGCATGACCCGGTACACTACTTCGGTAATGTCGCGGGCATCAAAAATATCCTCCAAGTGACCTTTTACCATCACTTTTTCCAAAAACGGCATATCCTTTGAAGCGATAGGAACTGCCGATCCTTCCTGGTGGAGCGATGTCGGAGGATTCGTCTCCATTTTGTGTAACAGTTTGCGGCCTTTGTCTGTTAAGTCAGCTTCTTGAAATGCCACTAAAGGCGGCACTAACTCAGCTCCTCCATAAGGCTCGCCACTAAACTGAGCTTTGATAAATTCTCTTTGGTTGAGGTAGTCCAAATGACCGAGCAAGTCCGCTTCGGCCACCGGGTGACCGACATATTCTTCGGCTGCGTTCCTAATTTCCGACTCTCCCCTGCCGTTGCCGCTGCCAATCTTTTTCAGCAAAATGTAAGTCAGGTCGTCTCTGATTGGAATTGTCATTAAAACCTCCTAGGTTAATATCCGGTAAAGCTCATGTAAAAACTTAATTTTTTTACTGGCTTAAATTGTGATAATTACTACTTAAAAACATTGAAGTCTAAAGTAGAGTAATCAAGTATCTCTCAGCAGGTGGAAGTTATTAAAATTAAATGTCAGTTAGAATCTTCCTTTAGGTAGATCCTTGTATGGGAGCCCATGTTTAATGTGGTTAATATCCTAAAAAGCTGTCGCCACTATTCAATGCTATTAAGCGAGGATGCTTTATTGGTAAGATTTTTCGTCTTTATTGCGTATTTTTACCAAGGCTGAGGCACCCAGAGGGGCTGAGCCTTGGTAGTTGGCGCTGGGAGATGTAGAATTAAGCAGATGCTATGGGGTCAATCAACTGCCGTCATTTTGCCTGCAGCTTGTAGCGATATTGTATCGGCTTAGACCAAAAACTGGTCATGGGAGAGCTAGAAATACGAGCCAATCTGTGTCAAGTGCCGCAGCGCCACTTGAAGAATGCCTCGGTAACAAATTTTTTGAGCGTTTCGATCGGCATTTATGAACTACCCTAACTGGAGCAATGAATTGGAATCCTCGTCTCTCAGTAGCGGTCAACCCCCGGTTGACAAGCGTCCTGTAATTTTGGCTGTAGACGACAATCCGGACAACTTAGAGCTGCTGACACAAATACTCGATTTATTCGGCTGCGACTGCGTGGGAGCAGTTGACGGGTACGCGGCTCTTTCAGCAGCAGTCGATCGACAGCCCGACCTAATCGTACTCGACATTTGCCTGCCGGATATAGACGGTATGGAAGTAGTAAAGCGCGCCCAACAAAACCCCGAGATCAGACATATTCCGATTGTTGCTGTCACAGCACTAGCAAAACCAGAAGACCGCGCTCGAATTCTCGAAGCAGGCTGCGTGGAATACCTTTCTAAACCTTTTAACATCAAAGATTTAGAAACAGTTATCCGCCAGCACATCAACTCTCCAATGGTTTTGGTTGAGTTTTAGATTTATAATTAGAATCACGAACTTGAGGTGCAGAGTCCAAAATTGCGATCGTTCCAGTGCGGCCTGTCTCCAAGGTCGCATCGCGGAGCAAATCAGTCACTCCCACGCCCAAAACCTTTTGGATTAATTCTTTCAGTGGCAATTCCAGAAGAGATTCTAATTCTGTCCGCACCTGCAACGCCAAATCTTGCTGACCGTTCTGAGCCAGAAGTTTTTCCGGTTGAGTAAGCCCATTTTCGACAACAATTATCAATTTGTTATCCAAAAGATTGCAGAGCGCCTGACTCGTTGGGTGTCCGAGTTGAGAGCGGTACAAAGCTTGAATTCCCTGCGAAAGAGTCCGTTCTAATTTACCCCGAGTAGGTTCTAAGGTTTCCCCTGTCATATATTTTATTGAAACCATGAAAGATAAAAAAAGACTGTTAGGAGTTAACAGTTAGCAGTTAAGTTAACTGTTAACTCCTAACTGCTAACTATTAGAAATAACCGTCGCGTTAGCCGACAGTAACTTCATTAGTTTCTACCCCAGTAGCACCCTTCACACCTTTAGCAATTGTCACCAACTTGTTGACAATTTCCTGACTGGGAACTGTACCTTTGAGAACCACCGTAGTGCCAAGTTGAGCCACATAAACAGTCTCAATATCCGCCACATCTGGATTTGCATCGAAAGCCTGAGCCACCCGTTTAGCTAAACCGCTTTGATCGTATTCTCCGTTCAATCCCATGCGTTCCGGCGGGATTGTCTGAGCGCTCGCAGCAGGTTGAGCTTGAGCTTGAGCTTGAGCAACAGGTGCTTGGTAAGCAGGAGCGTCAACAGTTTCTTGATTTTCTAGTTTTTCTAAACCAAACAATCTTTTTAACCAGCCCATAGAGTTTGTCCTCCGACAAAGTTTGTGTTAATTGACGTGTTAATTGACGTGTTAATTCACGGTTGGCAAATCGCCCTGTAATTGTTATTCTCAATACCAGGAATTACGATCGCACTTTTGGATGCAGAAACCGAGTTTTTTACAAAAAAGTATCCTTACAGCCATCCACCTAGGTATAAAAACCCGGTTTGTTGAGTTTGGTGCGCCCGTTCTCAATACAATTTACTGTTGTACAACTACGCCGATCATCTGCCTGGAGACATAATTCTCCGGCTCTCAAACAAATACTTGGGCTGACCATTCCGGCAAATCAAACTTAAACCCTTCCTCCCCAACTTCTACTATTTTGTTAGACATCCACTCGTGCCAAGTTCCCCCAGCCGGAAACTTAGGAATGCTGTTACCAGATAGATAAGTATCCGAAAAATTAGCGACAACTACTGCTCGCGTTCCCTCATCGCTCCAGCGGTAATAAGCCAGCACTTTGGCTTCGGGATTTTCGTGGATGAATTCAATATTTTCGGTATAAAGTGCCGGCAAATGTTGCCGCAGCCGAATCACGTGTTTGTAGTATTCCAACAACTCATGATTGGGCTGATTTTTCAACAAAGACCATTGCAGTTTATTCGGCTGGTTGGGAGTTTGCCGAGTAGATTGCCCCAACTCTTCGCCCATCCACAGCATCGGTATTCCTACTGCTGTCACTAACAAAACCGCTGCCAATTTAGCGCGTTTAAAAGCCGCTTCTGGGTCTAGAGTCCGAAAGCTTTCTTCTGCCAGCAAGTGGTCGCGGTCATGACTGGCTAAATAATTGATAACATTAGTTGTGTTTTGATAGCCTTGTTGTTTGGGTTCCAGAACTTGCTTGAGCTTTTCGATATCGAAAGTATCCCCCGCGAGATTTTCTATGGCAAAAATGCGAAAACTTTCGTGCCAGCACCCGTCCATCGGCCCGTCCGCAGCCACGAGTTCGGGAAGTTCGGGAATGTGTTCTGCTATGTTGTAAAATGGCTTGTCGCCTGCGGTTTTTTTCGCTTCACGAGTTATCCAGTGTAGGAAATCTCGATTGTCCAACTGCCGCACAGCATCGTAGCGAATGCCGTCGATATGATATTCTTGAATCCAGAAATTAACGACATCGCCGATGAATTTCCAAGCAGGACGAATGCCGAGTTTGGGGTCGAAGTTTTCGTAGTTAAACTCCGGGCCCCAGTAGTTAGCGGGATCTTCGGGATAGTGTTTGTCGCGGTAGTACCAATAATTGCGATCGATTAGCAATAAGGGACATTCTTCATCGCAGTGGTTGTAAATCCCGTCCAGAATCACCCGAATGCCCCGTCCGTGGCACTCATCAATCAATTGCTTCAAATCTGCCGTTTCACCGTAGCTGGACTCTACAGCAAAGAAATCACGGACTTTGTAGCCCCAGCTATAATCGCCCGGATATTCATTAACTGGCATTAGTTCGATCGCATTTATTCCCAAATCGCACAGATAATTTAATTTCTCCCTCACATCCTGGAATTTACCGCGACTGTCGGAACCATCCGACCCGGAAAAATCAGCAACGTGCATTTCGTAAACGACTAATTCTTCATTATTGGGGAGCTTTTTGTCGTCGTGCTGCCAAACATAGGTATCAATAATTCGTTCCCCGGCTTTGATACGAACTGTACTTGTATCAGTAGTGCGGTCAATTTCAGTCGCGTAGGGGTCATTGACTTCTACCCATTCGTCCGGTTCAAAACATGGACTTTGCGACTGAACTCGGAATTTGTATTGATAAATACCGTCTTCTAACTTAATGTTAGTGCGGAAATAACCTTTATCATCTTTTTCTAAGGGAATTTCTGCCCATTTGGAAAAGGAGCCGAGCAGTGTAGCTGCTTTGTTGTTCGGAGCGAAGAGTTTGAATTCAATTGCAGCGGCCATGAATACCTTGTTTGCAGAACTTATAAGTGTGATTAGTATTGATTTTTACAATTTTGCAAATCTGCCGCCATCGTTCTTAAGAGTTAAACCTCTAACTCTTATGTTGTAACGTGCTTGGGGGCGCACCCGGAGGATTTAGTAGTGCGAACTCTAGCGAGTAAGGTGCGCCCCTAGTCACTCGGAAACCTGATTTTAATCAAAAATGTAGTTAAAGTAACTAAAAATTATTAAGTGCTATTTATGAAAAATAAGTAGCTAGACAAAATTAATTACATAGTTTTCTCCAAATTCTTTCAGGATTTTTTCCACAGAGGTAACAAAAGT